>JASHOW010000071.1 GCA_030038445.1 Nitrosopumilaceae archaeon | reverse complement strand
AATCAGATATGGGCACGTCCATTATACTTCCTCGCACTTTAAGTCCTGGATACGTTTGTTTTATGGCATCATCAATCACATTTTCATCAATTTTATCAAGACCTAATTCTTCTGATTTTTCCATCGTATGATACAATATGTTAATTAGAGATCTGACACTTCTAAATTCAGGGAATTCTTCGTAAAGTACCTGTATTTTCTCCGTCAATTCTTCTGCAGACTTGGATCCAAACTTGCCATGTTTGTCATTATATTTTATGTATTCAACTGCAATTTCTGCAAGCTCATCTTTAGAGTTTGAACCTACCAGATCAATTTTATAATTTGCCTTCTCTAGTCTGTCAAAAACAGACGGATTAGTATTCTGAACTTCGGCGTATCCAGATGGAGTTGAAATTAAAAGCAATACGCATGCAGGAAGGTGGGAATTTATTATTCCTTTTACAAATTCAATTGAGTCTTTATTCCCATCAAATTCATCTACTTCAAGAAGTGTGATCTTTCCAAGAAACCTATGACTGAGTTTAGCTATGGCCGAGATCATGCCAATCAACTCCTCAAGATTTTGTATATTTTCAAAGGAGTTTGTTATTACGCTTCTTATCAATACTGATTCATGGTAACTGAATCTTTGAGTCAGAAATTGCTTGAGATTTTCAACAGAGACATGTTCTTTTCCAGAAATAATGTCTTCTACTTTTTCTTTAATTGTTAGTCCTGTTATCCTATTTACCATAGTATAATTGATAGCTTTCTTTGCGTAATTGTCTCCTTGTTCTGCTCTTTCTTGCAGGTATGCAAGGAATTTTGTGCGTAGCTGAACAAAAAAGTCATTATCAAATCCTTGAATTATTGCATTGTAAATGCTTGCCATGGTTTTGGGCGATATGGTAGACAAATCAACAAATGAGCATTCTGTGTTATAGTGTCCCTTCAAGTTCTTGACATGTAATGCCAAGTGAGTCTTTCCAGAGCCCACATCTTGAATCACTGTTATTACTCTAAAGTCATTATCAGCGGAATCTCTTCCCTGTACCTTGTTGTTTAGCTCTTTTATGCACTCAACTATAGCAGATTTTGCTTCTTTGTGCCTTGTTCCCCCAAGTATCTTTGCATCTTTTTCAGTTGGTGTTGGGCTACTTGGATATGGGTTATTTTCTAATCCATAGGCATACATTAGACATTCCTCACAAAGCCATGAACCATTCCACGAATAACAATGCCCTCTCGTCCCCCAGATGAGACTTCATATCTCTCTCTATGTCTTTCGACTAGATCGCTTGCAAGGGAGTAAAATCTTTCTTTGGATAAGCTATGTGTCTCACATACTTTTTCTCTCACCTTTGAGAAAGGGGTCCACCCAATCGACGTTCCAGTCTCCCGTAGACATCTGTCAAATATATTCTCAAAATCAATATTTTGTGATGAATTTTCTTGCAGAGAGATTCTTTCCATGTCTTCCCGTAGGTTTTGAGTGTGTTCTTTGAGCCTTGCAACAGAATGGCTTACGCCAATTACCATGCTTAACATCAGCTTAAATTTTGGATCATTTTCCGTTAGATGCAAAATGTAATTTTCTCTGGTCCAAACAAAGTACGCAACTCCCTTTTTCTCAATGAAGATCTTTTCTTCCTGTCTTAGCTTCTCAAGCGTATCATCGCATTCTTTACCAAATACTTTCTTGAGTTCTACCTTTTTAATACCATCAATTCCTGTAGATGATATCCTCTGCAGAATTTCCTCGATCACGTACAAAACTCCCTAAAATTTTATTTAATACCCAGATTTGTCTAGGCCAACCATTTGGTGAAAAGTTGTTACCTTATTCCACATTTTCCTGAGAATCGTGCTAATAGAGAAGCGGTCATGTTATAAAGCACATTCAGCCAATATGACATGCAGAATGATGATCGGGTTTGCTGATTATGATGAATTATACCTGGGGTATCTGACTGCTTTTTGAAGATTTTGAACCAAGTATACTTTCTAGTAAGACATCTAGACACCCAAAGTGTCAGAATCACGAAATTGTCGCTCAATCTCCATTAGCCGCTTTATGCGTTCCTCTAATGGAGGATGAGTGGAGAAAAGTCGTGCAATTGATTCACCCGATATTGCAGGTATGATAAAAAATGCGTTCATTCCCTCCATCTTTTGAAGTCCTTGTTTTGGAGCCACCTTTACTCTTCCATTTATCTTCATTAGTGCACGAGATAGGTTCATTGGCTGCCCTGTGAGTAAAGCCCCACCTCGGTCAGCAGCAAATTCTCTGTATCTCGATATAGCTCTAATCACTAGGAAGCTTAGAAGCCAGACTAGCGCAGCTACTATAATGACCAAAAAGACGTTTCCGCCTTGTTGCTGTCTTCCCCCATAGCCATAGCCGCCCCACATTGAGCTGAACATGGAAGACTGCATGAGATACCAAGCAATAGTAGAGAACAAACTTGCAAGGGTGATAATTGTAACGTCTCGGTGTCTTATGTGAGTAATTTCATGAGATAAAACGCCTTCAAGTTCGTCCTTATCAAG
>JASHOW010000070.1 GCA_030038445.1 Nitrosopumilaceae archaeon | reverse complement strand
AGCACAGAGATGAAGATACCAAAGATACTCATCCCTACGACATTTGGTACAGGAGCTGAGATGACAACATATTGTGTACTCAAATTTGATGGAAAAAAGAAATTATTACAAGATGAAAGATTTCTTGCAGATGTGGCAGTCATTGATTCTTACTTTATGGATGGAACACCAGAGGCAATAGTCAAGAACTCGGTCTGCGATGCATGTGCACAGGCAACAGAAGGCTACGATAGCAAGAGAGGTAATGAATTTACAAGAATGATGTGCAAGTCTGCCTTTGATGTTTTGTATGATTCCATAATGAATAACAAACCAGAAAACTATCCATTTGGCTCCATGTTATCTGGAATTGGTTTTGGCAATGCATCAACCACATTGGGACATGCTCTTTCATATGTATTTTCAAACGAGGGAGTCCCACATGGATACTCGCTTTCGTCATGTACAACAGTGGCACATAGATTTAACAAGTCAATCTTTTACGATAAATTCAAAGAAGTAATTGAGAAATTGAGATTTGACAAACTTTCTCTCAAGACACCGATTGATCAAGCTGCAGACGTAGTTATGGTAGACAGGGGCCATCTTGACCCAAACCCAATACCTGTCACAAAGGAAGATGTCATGCATCTTTTGCAGGATATCGTAAACGGTAGACTATAAGGCCTCGCCAATAGCTTAGGTCGCTTGCATATTTCCGATTAAGCTTTTATGGTACCCATACCATACAAATGAAAGTTCCAATGCAAGAGACATACAGCACCAGAAGCCTACGGGAAAAAATATTAGAAATTTTAGATCAAAATGGGTTTGATTCATCATGTTATGCCAAGATACTTGACTATACGATAGACCTTTTTCACCAAAAGGGGTTAGGTATAGACTATTACGGATATCACAACATTGTGCACGAACTTGAAGTCACATATGTCACAATGATGGCAGCACAGTGGCAAAGATTACAGAATCGCATTACAAAAGATGATACGAAGTATCTCTTTGTAGCAGCCCTATTTCATGACTACGACCCAAAGAAACAGGTTGATAAACCACATGAGCCTGATGCCGTTGATTTTGTCAAGACCGATAAGACACTTGAGATGTTGTTGCACGAGGGCAACATAGATCCTAGTATTTTATCTGCCATGATACTAAGGACAACTTATCCTTGGACTGGAAAAATAAGGGAAGAGGCAGAGGTACAGATTAACAAATTCTATTCCTTGTCTGACATAACAAGAGATTCTCCAGAAAAAATAGACCATTACAAAAAGCTTGGCTGGTTTCTTTCCGTAGCAGACAGAATAGGAGGTTATTCTATGGGTGATTTTTCATACGCACTTGAGATAGCAAAGAAAAACGCACATTCTTTGGCATGGCATCCCAACCTTATAGCGATACGTGCTGTTGCATATTTTGAGGATCTTTTAAACAACGAGTCAGAGATGTGCAATCAGATCTTAGAGGCACTACCAAGAGCCATGCGAAAATCTTTCATGGATAATGTGCTAGGATTTATGAAGCTGCGCGAAAATGAGATACAAAATCAGGCTTCAGTAATTTATGACAAGATAAGACTAGTTCCCGTAATTGATTCAATTAAAACAAGACAGGATGACACATTTGTCAACGCACTCTTTGAGATATATCAAGAGCTTCCATATCCTTTACAGTTTCAGCGTACACATTTTGCAGAATCTGTCCGCAACCCAGACATATTACTCAACACGCTAAGATTTGGAGCCGAAGATGGGCCGATTGTAGGTTTTGTGAAAGGAACATCGTTAGAGAACTACAAGCTTCGCCCTGGCATAGACGATCCCCATTTTGGAAAAGGAGACACAATATTTTTAGAGCCTATTGCGTTGAAGATGGGGTACTGGGGATTAAAAGGTGGTCGTGAGATGCGCCTGTTGTTTTTCATGCAAGCACAATCCAAGAAATACAAATATCTTTCAAGTTTTGCCCTAAGAGACGTAATACAGGAAAGGATGAAGCGAAATGAAAAGATTGAATTTGTAAGACAGTTCGATCCTGAAAGATGGGACTATTACAGGGTCAAGCTATAAGATATAGTTCTTTTGTGAATTTTTCTGGTCCTTTTGCAGAAATGATAACTATTGCCCCTCTTACTAAACTTAAATATCACTCAATTGGACCAAATTGCAACAGGGTTTAGAAATAACATGATCAAGTTTGGAATTCAACAGGGGTTGAATGTTGCTCGACTTGGGCTAACAGAAGATCAAATCTTAACGGCATGTGTCTTAGCCGACAAGGTAGGATACGACTCGATTTGGTACATGGACCATAGCAATGTGCCCCAGTGGAATCATGCAATAGTAAATGACCCATGGGTCATGCTTTCTGCCATAGCATCCATTACAAACAGAGTGGAGCTTGGGACTTGCGTTACAGATGCTGTCAGAAGACATCCGTCAAATATTGCCTTGGCTTCAATCACCCTTGACAGAGTCTCACATGGAAGAGGAACCCTAGGCATAGGTGCAGGTGAAGCACAAAACATCAAAGAATTTAAGATACAGTGGGACAAGCCGGTGGGAAGATTTGAAGAACAACTTCAGGTGATCAAGTTACTTTTTGGTTCCTCGCCCGAGCATCGCGTCAATTTCAAGGGAGAATTTTATCAACTTGAAGAAGCATGTTTACAAGCAAAACCAATACGAGATCCACATCCTCCAATATACATGGCAGCAGGTGCGCCAAGGACTCTGGCATTATGTGGAAAATATGGAGATGGCTGGATACCAATCGGATATACTCCAGAACTTTACGAAGAGCATGTTAAGACAATCAAGCAATCAATGAAAGAAAATGGTAGAGACGATTCAAAATTCCAGTTTGGGGTAGATATCGATGTTTATTTTGCAGATGACGCTGAAATAGCATGGGCCAAGATGAAAAATGCTGTAAAGGTCAGTCTCTTCAAGCCAGAGGTTCTCAAGGTACATGGAATCAAAGATATCGCGGGTTTTGATTTCAAAAAATATTTCACTGAATATTCCATGTCAAATCAGGAATGGATTGTAAAGATGAGAGAGGCAGCACAGACAATTCCTGACAAGGTAGCACGCTCATCAATAGCTCTTGGTACACCAGATGATATCATACCGGTCTTTGAGAGATTCATCAAGGCTGGAGTCAACCACTTTATTGTTAGGTTCTGGGGCTCTGGATACTTTGGTTCAATAGACAAATTTGGCTCAACCGTACTACCGTACTTTAAAGAACAAAACAACCCAAGAAAGTAATTTGCAGATATTACAAATACCTGAAGATGGTCATTTTTTCAGAGTTTGGTAGATCAGAGACAAGTGCAAAGTTGTATAAAGGATAAGATTTTTTGTAGTGTTTCATAAAACTCCATGCCACATCATGGGTCTTAAATTCGGTCCTTATACCTTCGATCTTAAACTCCTGTCCAAAGACGTCAAATACCTTAACAAGATATCGTGTAGGCTTTTTGTGCGGCTTGGCTTTTAGAAGCCACGTTATAGCAAACACAAAGACTGCCAGCATTATCAGAGCTGCTCCGATCTCCTTAAGATGCACCCAAAAGATAGATGGTATAGTATCTCCAAACAGGCGATACACAAAACTTGAGAATACTGCAACAGATGTGCCTATTAGTATGAACGCTCTAATATTGAACTGATATCTGCCAGAATTCATGTCTAGGTAATAGTACAACCCCAATTTAACTATTAAAACATACGCAGAAATATCTCAACTCTGAGAATCAAATACATGCAATTACTTGGAAGGCTGGAGATAAAATCAAGAGAAAAGATCGTAGAATTCCTAAACACCCAAGAGACTGGAAGAATTTGTAGTATAGATAAGGAAGGATACCCACAGATAATTCCTATGAACTTTGTTTATGCAAAAGATGCAATTTACATGCATTCGCATATCAGAGGCGAAAAGCTGGAAAACATTACGAGAAATCCACAGGTCGGCTTTGAGGCCGACAAGAGCTTGGAATTTTTGCCTTCATACTTTAGCCACCCAACAGATGCATCGCAGGCAGATACGCTTTACGTCAGCGTCGTGATAAAGGGTCATGGAAGTATAGTAATAGACAAGGACGAAAAGGCATTTGCCCTCAACGCACTTATGGAAAAATACCAGCCTGAGGGAAGATATGAAAAGATAAGGCCGGAGATGCATGTAATAGAAGAGGTTGCAAT
>JASHOW010000069.1 GCA_030038445.1 Nitrosopumilaceae archaeon | reverse complement strand
ATGACAAAGGAAAATTAAAGCTTAAAGGAGTTAGTCCTAAAATGCTAAAAAAAATGAAAGAAGAAGCAGTAGATTGTCCTGTGTTAAAAAAAGAGGTGCCTTTCATACAGTGTTTTGTCTGCACAAATTTTCAAAGCAGAATAACAGGTCAAGTTCTTTGCAAGGGCGACCCATTGTAAAAGAACCTAACGTCTATTAGTGCAGGCTCCAAAATGATGTAAATTGAGTAAAGAGATTGGGATTACAGTCAGAAAGAATGAAGATTTTAGTGAATGGTACACTCAGGTTGTAATAAAAGCACAACTTACAGACTATGCACCAGTCAAGGGATTGGTCGTACTAAGACCATATGGTTATTCCATATGGGAGTTTCTCAAATCGTCAATTGATCAAAAGCTGAAAGCGACAGGACACGAAAATGGCTTTCTTCCTGTGTTAATTCCAGAATCTCTGTTAAGTAAGGAGACAGCACATTTTGCGGGTTTTACGCCAGAAGTGTTTTGGGTCACACATTCTGGAGACACAGAGATTGGAGATAGGCTAGCACTTAGGCCAACCTCCGAGACTCTGGCATATTCAATGTATTCAAAATGGATAAAAAGTTGGAGAGATCTTCCCTTGAAGATTAATTTTTGGAATTCTGCACTAAGAGCAGAGATCAAGGCAACAAAACCTTTTCTTAGGACATCAGAATTCCTTTGGCAAGAAGGCCATACAGTACACTCCACAAAGGAAGAGGCAGAAGAAGAGGTCATGACAATACTTGACATATACAGAAAAACCGTAGAGGAAGAATTGGCAATTCCTGTCATATTAGGAAAAAAAAGCGAGAGGGAGAAGTTTGTAGGTGCAGTGTATACAACTACAATGGAATCCATCATGCCAGATGGAAAAGCATTACAGATGGGAACCTCACACTTTCTAGGTCAGAATTTCTCAAAACCTTTTGATGTGAAATTTTTAGATAAACAAAACATAGAGACTTTTGCTTGGCAAACTTCATGGGGAGTTTCTTGGCGTCTCATAGGAGCTTTGATAATGGTTCACGGGGACGACAAAGGATTAGTCTTACCTCCACGCGTTGCTCCAATTCAAGCCGTTATAGTCCCCATCTATTCCTCGCAATCTGACAAGAACGTTATACTAGAGAAGGCAGATATCATCAAAGAAGTTCTTGCAAAAAAGGGCCTACGAATACATGTAGACTCAAGGGACGAATTTACGCCTGGATATAAATTTCATGACTGGGAGATGAAAGGTGTGCCACTAAGAATTGAGATTGGCCCTAAGGACCTAGCAAAAGATAAAATGGTCCTAGTGCGACGTGATACCTTGAAAAAATTTGATACACCGTTCAGTAATGCCGAACATGACATCACCCAAACCTTAGATGCTATTCAGCATGATCTTTTTGAAAAAGCAAATAAACTTCTTAACGAACGTACAAAAAATGTAAATAATTTTGATGAATTCAAAAAAGAGATAGAAAATGGGATGTTTCTCTATTCTCCTTGGTGCGGAGATCAAAAATGTGAAGAAACTATCAAAGAAAGCACTAGTGCAGATATTCGCGTTATACCATTTGATAGAAAGAGATCAGGCGCACCATGCATAGTTTGCAGAAACCCAAGTAAGACAGATGCCATATTTGCAAGGGGCTACTAATCAATACTACACATAACAAGCACAATCATAGATATTATATTTAGCAGCAATATGATTGAGACGTGACAAATGTCTGGCTCAAGTACGTATCGAGACCGAATCTATATTATAAAAGACATAATTTTGATGCTTGTGCAGTATGGTGAACTAAATCAGACTGCATTAGTCAGCTTTTGCGGCCTGAATCTCAAAAAACACAAACCCATACTTGATGAGCTTGAATCAAATAATCTGATAATAAGCACAGAGAGATCGTTAGGAAAGAGGATCATAACAATATACAAACCTACGTCAAATGGTATAGAGTTTTGCAGGACTATTTTGGAACCATATGAAAAGGTGTTTCCTCGCAAAAAGGGAACAAGTGAAAAGAATGAAAACAGTGTCTAGTCCTGTTCCATGCCATAATCTGACGCAATTCTCTTATCAATCTCATCTTTTTGCTTGAGATATTCTTTGTACTTTTGATCCCATGACTTGAGTGTTATGTATTGCCTGACTCCTGTTGCTATCCATACTACTGAGACAGATATGACTACACCCAATAGAATGCTGAGTATTGCCCCAAATTCATGCTCCTTTTGAAGGACACTGTAAAAGCGAGGATGAGTCAAGAGAAATATTGAGAGTCCAGTTGCAAGTGGTGCAAGCACTAGAGCTGATATAGAAACGCTGAGAAGAATTCTCCTGATTTCTAGCATTCTTTCAATAAAATCATCCATCAAACCAAGAATACCCATTCTAGAAGGAGGTTCCTTGTCGTCAGTCAAATATTACAACCTCCTTTCACTTGTAAGATGTTTTTTGAAAAACATTTTAGATATCATTGTGGGTCTACCGTGATTGAACCCTTCATTTCTGGATGTATGTTTGAATAGTAAGAGTACGTGCCGGCTTTGTTAGCTAGAAAGTTTATTGTTTGTGCTTGGAAGTATCCTAGTTTATTTGTGTGCACATTAAAGTTGTCAATATTAAGGTCCATTGGAGAGCCAGTGTCTTTATCCTCATTTATAAAATGAAGCGATACTAGCGAACCCTCTGGTACATGTATTGATGCATCAGCAACCCCACCAGATATTCCCTTTTTTGACTGGCGCGTAGATTCTTGTTCATAGATGTATCCTTGTGTTGGATCGTGGGATCCTACTATGTATATGTTAAGAGGGGTAGCAAATACTGGGTAGTTGACATTTGCTGGTGTTGAAGTATTAATAAAATAATAAATTCCTCCTCCTGCAGCTGCTACTACAATAGCTATAAAGATCAGCGTACCACGTGAAACAAATGCAGTTTTAGCCTTGTTTTTTTGCTTCTTTACCACAGGTGTTAACTTGATTAGTGCGTATATTTATGTTGAGATTAACAAAGCTTCGTAAAGAATATTATTCTGGTTTGTACTATCTTCCAAACGTAATACCATATGAAAAAGTTAGAGATGGCATTAATTGGAATAATTATTGTGCTTGCAGTTACTATCATTGCACAGTATACTAATCGGATTTCTGGAGATGTATCTCAAGCAGCAGTACAGGGACCGCCTGGTCCTCCCGGACCTCCTGGGCCTCAAGGCCCACCTGGCCCTACTAACAATGTACAAACTCCATCTGAAGATTCAACTCTGACAGATCTTTTCAAGCAGACAGAGGATTCAGTAGTTCAGATAACTAGTAAGGTAGATACAACTGATGATACTATAATCATAAATGGTCAACCCCTCTCAAGTCAGTCAACAAGGCTAGGTTCTGGATTCATCTATGATAAACAAGGGGATATAGTTACAAATAATCACGTAGTAGAAGGTTCAAGCACAGTAAATGTTACGTTCATAGATGGTAATACATACACTGCAAAAGTTATTGGAACCGATCCAGACAATGATGTTGCAGTGATACAAATCATAGACAATTTTTCAGATGAAAGTTTGGTGCCTCTTACGCTAGGAAACTCATCAGCTCTTCAAGTTGGCCAGCAAGTAATTGCCATAGGCAATCCATTTGGTCTCAGTGATTCTATGACTACTGGGATAGTTAGTGCAATAGGGCGGCTATTACCCAATCAAAATGCAGGTTACTCAATACCTGACATAATTCAAGTTGATGCAGCAATAAATCCAGGAAATTCTGGAGGTCCCCTCCTAAACTTGCAGGGCGAAGTTGTAGGAATGAATTCTGCAATTAAGACAGATACCGGAGATTTTTCAGGAATTGGTTTTGCCATCCCATCTAATACTCTTGAGAGAATGGTTCCAGTTTTGATTAAAGATGGTACATATCAACACCCATATCTTGGAATAGCAGGAAGAACTATGGACCCAGATGTTGCTTTAGCTAATGGCCTGTCAAGAAACTTCAAAGGTGTCATAGTCGAAAGAGTTGTCCCAGGAGGTCCAGCTGACAAGGCTGGATTAGTAGCAGCAACTCTAGATGACAACAATATTCCTCACGGAGGCGACATCATAACTGCAATAGATGGTCATCCGATAAAAACAATTGATGATGTCATAGCATATCTAGATGATGAAAAGTCAGTAGGAGACAAGGTAACCTTGACAGTAAACAGGATGGGAAAATCACTTGATCTCACAGCCACACTTGCAGTAAGGCCTGAACAGCCATCACAGTGATTCGTAGTTTTTTATTCTAAAGTTCCACAGGTTGTCTACTGCCTTTTTGATTCCGATTCTAGGGCCTGACACAATCATAGATTTTTTTACGTTAATGCCATCCATGATATACAGATTTGAGATTTTTGTTAAATCTTCACCGTATTGTTTTTTCGTTATTTTAAGAGCCTGAGTTAATTTTGCAGGACCGTTTGTAAGATTGGAGATCATGTTTGTTTTGCGTTGTCTTATCATAAAATCAATCCCGTGTTTTGGAACAAGAGCTCGTATGAGTACTGCGCCAGCCTCGAATTTCTCATCTTTTGCAACAGCATTAATACAATAATGCATACCATATGTAAAGTAGACATAAGCCAATCCCACTTCACCAAACATTGCCTTGTTTCTTTCTGTTCTTCCCATAAAAGAGTGGCTAGCAGGATCGTCTTTGTATCTGTAAGCTTCGGTTTCAGATATTATTCCTGAGATTATCACACCGTTAATTTTTCGAACAAGCATTTTGCCTAGAAGATCTTTGGCTACTAATACCGTATCCCTACAATAAAATGACCTAGACAGTGGTTTCATTTATCAAGTTCTATTGAAATTCCCTTTTTTATCTTGTCTAAGATATTTGATAGTGCCTTCAGGTCATCCTTTAAGACTTGGCGTAGATCTGGATTGTATATGATTGCGGCCGGATGCACTGTAACAAAATACAGCTGATCATCTCTTTTAATTATTTTTCCTCTATTTTTTGTTATTGCGTTTCCATCCAATAAAGAACCAAAAGCTGTGTTGCCCAATATACAGATGACTTTGGGGCAGATTATCTCAAGTTCACTTTGAAGGTGACTTTTGCATGAATTGGTTTCTTGTTTATTTGGTCGCCGATTGTTTGGTGGCCTGCATTTTACGACATTTGTAATATAGATATCATCACGTGTAAATCCTGCGTAGGATAACGCTTCAGATAATATCTTACCTGCAGTACCTACAAATGGAGACCCTTGAAGATCCTCATTGCGTCCAGGGGCTTCACCAATAAATACGACTTTGGAGTTAGCATCACCAGAGCCCGGTACTGCATTTATTCTTGATTTTGACAGTTCGCATCTTGTACATGTGGTTACATCTTTTCTTATGCCATCAAGTTTGTTAGACATTTTACGTTCCTACGCTCTTTACGGTAGCTCTTCCACGAATATGTGGTCCACCATTTCCCATTCTCATTATTTGCATGGGATCACCTTTGCCACAGTTTGTTATGGGCCGTACAGTGAAATCTTTTCCTCTTGCATCAATAGAGTTAAAGAATTCAGGAGCATTTCCCATTACAATGACATCCCTTAACAATTCTTTGCATTCTCCATTTTCAATTTTTTGAGCATATTGACACGATATGCTCCAGTTATACCTCATCATGTCTATTGATGGAACTTTCATGTCACAAATCAGATAACCAGATTTTACATCTTTTATCATCTCTTCAGGATCCCAATTTCCAGGACTAATGCATGTACATGCCATCCTTATCAATGGCATAAATGAATATCCCGTAGACCGCATCGCAGAATTTGGTTCAGTATCAAAAAGAAAAGCTGTCTCTCTACTCTGCATATGACCCACAAGTACACCATCTTGTACAAGTGATTTTCTTGATGCAATTACTCCCTCATCATCATATCTATACCACCCCAAGCTAGATGAAATAGTAGGATCATCTATCACATTAAGCTCTGTGGAACCTATCTTTGTTCCAAGCTTTCCAGACCACCAAGCACCACCCGCCCATGCCATTTCTTTCCCAAGTACTCGGTCCGCCTCAGATGGGTGTCCTAGAATTTCATGTGTCAATAATGCAACAAAATCTGGATTCATTACAACTGTAGCCTTTTCTTCTTTTACAGGTTTTGCACTGATTAGTTCATCAGCTTTTTTGGAAATTGATTCTGCTCTTTCAAATATGTTATTTTTTCCTGTAATCAACTCCAAGCCTCCACGTCCTCCCTCTGTGGTGCTTACTGTTTCTGAAAGGCCTGATTCGTTAGCAATGGCAGACAGATTAATTATAGTATCGTCATAATTTTGAGTTATTTTTGCACCATCACTATTTACAAAGTACTTGTTAAATACATCATGGCGTGCAGATATGGACGATTTGTATATTCGATCTCTTGTTCTAATTATTTTATCGCATTCTAGTGCTAATTTGATCATTTCTTCAGATGTGGGTTTTTTTATTGCTTTATGATCTACTGTGTCTACATACGTACGAGTTTCTGCCAGTTTTACTTTTTGTTTCTTTGTTTCTGCATAACAAAGCGAGCTTTTGATTGCATTAGCCACTCCATCCTTTAATTCGTCCAGAGATTTTGGATTTGATAGAGAATAGAATCCCCATGCGCCGTCCACAAGTACACGGACTCCCAAGCCGTCCTCTACTTTATATAAAAAGTGCTCAATTTGCCCGTTTTCAAGCAAAAAACTACTGGTCTCCACAGTTTCTGCCCTAACATCACAATATTGTGCTCCATTTTGTAGTGCAAACTGCACTAGTCCATCCGCAAAATCTTGAGACATACTTGGAGCTTAGTTTGCAACTATTTTACTTTATACTGAAGTTTTCGTAAGATCATTTTTTGGACACTGTAAACGCAAACAGTGATCCCTTACCTATTTCGCTTTGCACCCATATTCTTCCGCCGTGAGCTTCAATAATTCCTTTGCATATTGACAGGCCCAAGCCGCTTCCTCCAGATTCTCTTGTAGAAGAAGTATCTACTTGATAGAACTTTTTGAATACTTTATCTATTGCGTCAGGCGGAATTCCTTTTCCGTTGTCTTTTACGAATATTGTTACTTCATCTGGACTATCTTTAGCTGACACTTCAATTACTCCTGTCCTTGGAGGGGTAGCCTTTAAACTGTTTTTAATGAGATTTGTAAGTACTTGCATTATTCTTTCTTCATCATAATTAGCGTATATGTCTCGATCTAGATTTTGTATAAGTTTTATATGATCAATGGTAGCCTGCGGCTGCATAGCTATTATAGTATTTTCAATTGTTTTTTTGAGATTGTGATTTGATTTTTTGATTCTAAGCTGGCCTAGTTCTAGTTTTTGTGCATCAAGTAGATCAGATATCAATTGTAGGAGAGATGCAGCGCTTGAACGAATTACCTCTAGCCTCTCTTTTTGATTTTTATTTAAAGAACCAAGGTGCTCGCCTAATAGTATATCTGAATATCCCTGTATTGGAACCAATGGTGTTTTCAGCTCATGAGTTATCATGGCAAGAAATTCATCTTTTGCAATCTCTACCTTTCTATTTTCTTCTTCTTTTTTCTGAATTGTGCTAGACATTGAATTAATTGTGTTAGCGAGTTCACCTATTTCGTCATTAGAGTTATAGTTAATACTTTCACCATAGAATCCTTCTTTAATCCTTACAATGGCATTCGTGAGCATTTGTAGAGGGCGAAGTGACTTTCTAATAGACAACATTACAACTACAAATATCCCCATATCTAAAATCAATAAGATCTGAACCATAATCACATTCTGGTTTAGTTTGGAATCAACTAACTTGTTCCATTCATCTACAAATTCCGATGTAGCATCAAGTAAAACTTCACGTTGTAACTCGAGACTTTTTAGATCAGAGTCAAACTCTTTTGAGACAAGAGTATTATTTTCAATGAATTCTATCTTGGCCTCTTCTGCTTCCCATAATGGATCAAGATCTCTCAGGGAGCTGGAATTAGACCTTGGGATTTGCTGTAAATTTTCTTGTTTTATGCCATATTTTGCATAATCAGGGCTGTCTAGCGGCATACCTTCAAGATTTTTTAGGTCTCCATCAAATGTTATTCTGTCTTTTGTGATAGATGTTGTTGTATTTTTCTCTTCACCAATCGAGATTAGCAGTGTGTCTTGACCTATGTTTTGTGCAATATTTACCATGTCTGCAGCAATTCTTTTGTGTTCGTTATAATTTCTGTCTAACGGGGCAAGATCATTTACGACTCCGTTTGTTAATGAGATCAGATCACCATTTTTTCCTAAGACGTATATGATTGCGTTCTTTACCTTCGGATCAAAGACTGTTTCTTGTCTAATTTTTTCTGCATCTTGCTTATACTCTTGCCACGAGTTTCCAACTTGATTATAAATTGGTTGCAAGTTGGATGGTATAGCAACAATTGTAGTACCTTGAAACATTCCTCCAATTCCTAAGACTACATAAGTTTGTTCAAAGTCGGTGATTTCAGATTCCAATGTTTGTTTATCTGTCAAATTACCGTTTGCTATAGAATCAGCCGTACCAGATATTCTTTCTACTATGACCTTTAGATTATTTGCATAGCTTATGGAGTGGAGTACATCCAGATTTTGTTGCGATAGGGAAAGTAAGATAAACAGATTTACTGCAGAAACACCAATTATTACCCCAAGTAACAGGTAAGTTTTCTGCGTAATCTTCAATTTGATAGGAAAACAAAAGGCAAGCCTATAAAAGCTTGTATAAAATACATCTGGTAACTAGTTAAAATGTCAGATGAGTTTCTCAAGGTTGCAAGGCAAGAGATACAGTTAGAGATTAACGAGTTAGAACACGATATCCTGCGTTGTAGTGATGACAAATCTGTATTTGAGAACTCACAAAGCATTGAAAGCCATCTTCATAAAATCAGTGGGTTGGCCCCAATGGCCGGGCAAGAAAAGATAGGACAGATAGCTAAAATAATCTACAAGATGTTGAAAGAACAACATAATGACCTAACTGGTTCTTATCATATCATAAGCAACGCAATTGAGGATATGAAAAAGATCTTCCATGGTGCAGATATTTACGATATCTCAGAGCTTAAGAGAC
Organism: Nitrosopumilaceae archaeon; assembly: GCA_030038445.1. Lineage (GTDB taxonomy): Archaea > Thermoproteota > Nitrososphaeria > Nitrososphaerales > Nitrosopumilaceae > Nitrosotalea. Next base: position 9,084 of record JASHOW010000069.1, on the reverse strand, counting down.
AGGTACATGATAGATTCCCGCACCTATCACACTTGTAGGCCTGCTTTTGAATTTAAATATTGAATATGGTAATATGTAAGAATTGGCTAGAATAATGATAGCTGACGATTCAGATGCCATACGAATGGTGTTAAAGGACATACTTGTCATAGGCAAACACCAATGTGTGGCAGAATCATCAAATGGCATAGAAACGATCGATAGATTTAGAAAAACAAATCCTGACCTTGTGCTTTTAGATATGGCTATGCCAAAAAAAGATGGCCTTAGCGTATTGAAAGAAATAATCATGTTCAAGCCTGCTGCTAAGGTGATTATGATTACAGCAAGCGACAGCCAAATCACAATGAAAGAGTGTGTAAAGGAAGGGGCTGCAGCATATATTTTAAAACCGTTTAATTTTGAAGATGTACTAAGAAAGATAGATGAAGTACTCAGGCCATAAATTATCTAATTTTAGGCGGTTTTCATTTCAAACATTTATTGAATAACAATTATTCACGGTTTAGTTATCAGATTATTATTTGAGAATGGTTCTTTTGAACAAGGTACAGGTATGATTAAAAAGTACGAAATAACCTGACTAGGTGTATAATGGAAAAGATAGTAGTAGACACAAGCATCATAATAGATGGAGAAATAACAAAACTAATCGAGTCTGGAACTCTTAGTGATTGTGAAATAATAATCCCGATGGCAGTCTTAGATGAACTTCAGGCTCAAGCATCACAAAGCAAGGACTATGGTTTTGTAGGATTAGAAGAAATAAAAAAAATTCGTGATTTTGCGCAGAAGAACAACATAATATTGCGATTTGAAGGCGAGCGTCCAAGTATGGATGACATAAAGCTGGCAAGGCATGGCAGAATTGATGCCATAATAAAAGACATTGCAAAAAAAAATGGAGCCACATTTTACACTGCAGATTATGTGCAAGCTCTAGTTGCACAAGCAGAAGGTGTAAAGACCAGTTATTCAAAACCTCAGGTCAAAGTTGCTGATCTAGAATTTGAAAAATATTTTGATCGTGATACAATGAGTGTACATCTCAAAGAAGGAGCAAGACCAGTGGCTAAGCGTGGAAGACCGGGCAATTTTTCCTTGGTAGAGATTGAAGACAAGATACTTGAAAAGGAATACCTAGAGGGAATCACTACAGAGATTCTCGAGGCATCTAGGGTAAATAGAACGGGAGTTATTGAGATTTCAAAACCTGGTGCGCTTGTAGTCCAGTTCCAAGATTTCAGGGTTGTGATAACTCATCGTCCATTTTCTAGTAGTTATGAAATTACAATAACACATCCAATTGTCAAGCTATCGCTTGAGCAATACAACATATCAGAGAAGCTGATGCAGCGGTTATCTGAAGGTGCAGAAGGCATACTTGTTGCAGGCGCGCCCGGATCTGGCAAGAGTACGCTAGCATCAAGTCTTGCAGACTATTATTCTAAAAAAGGCAAAATTGTGAAAACGATAGAGTCGCCAAGAGACCTTCAGGTTAATGAAAAAATTACGCAGTACACACAGCTTGATGGAAGTTTTGAAAATGCTGCGGACATATTATTACTAGTACGACCAGACTATACAATATTTGATGAGGTAAGAAGATACCACGACTTTCGAGTCTTTTCTGACCTGAGATTAGCTGGTGTTGGCATGGTTGGTGTGGTACATGCAAATGCCCCTCTTGACGCAATTCAGCGATTCATAGGAAAGGTAGAGCTTGGAATGATTCCCCATATTTTGGATACAGTTGTTTACATAAAAGCAGGTCAGATCTCAAAAGTATATGAGCTAGAATTCAAGGTCAAAGTTCCTACTGGCATGACCGAGCAGGATTTGGCAAGGCCTGTGATCGAGGTCAGAAATTTTGAGAGCCACGCTCTGGAATATGAGATATACACCTACGGAGAGGAAAACATCGTCATACCAATATCAAAAGAAGCAAAAAGCGGTGGAATTGAGAGACTTGCTGAATCAAAAATAAAGGATGTGATCAGACGATTTGATTCTGATGCCGAGATTGAGATTCTTTCAAACAACAGTGTTCGCGTCAAAGTTGACAAGGATTCAATACCATCTCTGATTGGTAGGGGTGGTTCAACAATCAATGAGCTTGAAAAAAATCTTGGCATACATATTGATGTAGAGCCAAAAATAGAGTCAGACAGAAAAGACGAGTGGTTTGAGATGTCAGAATCTGGCAACAACATAATATTAGAACTTGATGAGAATAAATCTGGAATGGATGCAGATATTTACATAAGGGACAAACACCTGTTGTCAACACGCGTTGGAAAACGAGGCAGAATCATTATTGCCAAGCGATCTAGCTCTGGGAAGAGAATGATCAATGCAGTCATGTCAAAAGAGGATATCAAAGTCACTGTGCATGACTAGCTATTGAAAATCTTGTAAAATTTTTGGATTTTCTTTTAGAAATGTGATAAACTTTCGAAGTTGTCTTATGGTCTGAGGATTAAGATAATGTTCAATTCCTTCTGCATCTTGGTTTGCAATTTCATGATTTATTCCAAGCATCTTAAAAAATTCAAGTAGAATGCCATGCTTTTGTCTTATTGCATCTGCAACTGTGTTACCTTTTGTGGTCAGGTTTATTCCCTTGTACTTTTCATATTCCAGATAACCATTATCTCCTAGCCTTTGAAGCATTTTTGTGACAGATGGGGCACTGACATTTAGATATCGTGAAATGTCAATAGTATTGGCATGGCCTTTTAGTTCTACAAGCTCAGATATGACCTCTAGATAGTCCTCCATTCTTGAATAGTCACCCTTGGTCGACTTGTGTGCCTCCTTGATAGATTCAAGTCTTTCACCGCGCTTTTCCTTCATTTATAACTCATGAATTATACTCAAAGTGATATAACCTATCCTTTGATCATAAATCTTTACCTTATTGTAACTGATCTTTTGCGTGGAATCTTAACTAGGAATCTTCAAAATACGAGACAGATGGACGAGGAACTCAAAAACAGTATTCATAAAATTAAGAAAATTAGAGACTCGATCAAAAGGCGGGCCGAGATTTACTCATCATTGGGCGCCTTGGATGACCGTGGTACTGCACGCGCTTTAGGGTCGCTTCAACGCGCTTCTGCACCAGGCAGGAAGATTCAGAAGATAGGGTTTATACTACTTTTTGCTCCGGACCCATTCACCACCGTTGCCGGTGTTCCTATGATAATTGCTGGCAAGTATCTGGATAGGGTGTACAATGGTACTACAATCTCAGATATAGGGCATGCAACAAAAAACTTTGCAAGCAACATTTCAGAGATCAAGGACAAAATGAGATAAGTTCTTGAGTACAATTTTTGCATTAGTTTTTAACTAGACATGGCAAATTATTTTTGTGGCAACCAGAGGCCAGGTATTAATTCCAATAGCAATCACAGCTGTAATAGTTGGAGTCGTAGGAGTTCTGACAATTCCTGCAGACTCTAAACTTGCAGAGGTCAACTTTTCAAATGGCACTATAAAATTAGATAACATAACATTGAATGTACAGGTAGCAGAGACAGATGCTCAAAGAACTAGGGGGTTGATGTTTCAAAACCAGCTACCTTACAATCAGGGAATGATCTTTGTTGTGAATAATGAACAGGTCATTCCAATATGGATGTTAAATATGCAGTTTCCTTTAGATATAATATGGTTTGATGGTAATGGAAATGTGGTACATATTGCAAAATATGTGCAACCATGCCAGTCTGCTATTCAGACAGTTACATGTGCCGTTGACAATGGTGGAGGCAAACTGGCAAAATACGTACTAGAAGTGACAGCAGGCTTTGTTAGCAAATTCAATATAACAACAAACTCTAAAATGCAGATAATCTCTATTTGATTTTATTTTGTTGCATAGTTTGGTTTAATTCATTTAATGCAGCACGGACGTCATCTACAGCTGCTTCATCTTCTAATGTACTTACATCACCAATCTTTTCATTGTTTGCCACAGCCTTTAGCAATCTTCGCATTATCTTACCGCTCCTTGTCTTTGGCAACTTTGAAACCACGTACAGCTTGTCAGGTGTTGCAATAGGACCTACAACTTTTCTTATGTGCTGGATTAATTCATCTTCTAATTGCTCACTTTGGATTGCGCCTTCCTTTAGAACCACAAATGCAATTATCGATTCACCCTTTACTTCATGTGGTATTCCACAGACAGCCGCTTCTGCTATCAATTTGTGTGATACAAAACCGCTTTCAATCTCGGCAGTTCCAAGCCTATGTCCTGCCACCTTTAGAACATCATCTGCCCTACCTAACATCCAGAAATAACCGTCATTGTCCATGATTGCGTAGTCGCCTGGGTAGTACATGGTTTTGTATTTTGACCAGTATACAGACTTGTATTTTTCGTCATCACCCCACAACGAGAGAAGCATCCCAGGCCATGGATCTTTGACAACAAGATATCCTTTTGTTTCAGGCGGAAGTTCTTTTCCATACTCATCAACTACCCCAACATTGATTCCAGGTAATTGCCTAGTTGCCGAACCAGGTTTTAGTGGTATTGTTTCAAGTCCTGGGATCGGTGATATCATGGCTCCACCAGTTTCAGTCTGCCACCATGTATCTATTATTGGGCATTTTTCTTTTCCAATTATTTGAAAATACCATTTCCATACTCTGGGGTTTATTGGCTCACCTACCGTACCAAGCAATCTTAAGCTGGAAAGGTCTTTTGAAGTTGGCAACAAGTCTCCATATTTCATAAACATTCGCAGTGCAGTTGGAGTTGTATAAAGAATTGTAATTTTGTATCTTTCAACAAGTTCCCAAATTCTTGCTGGAGTAGGATAAGTCAGTGCTCCCTCGTACATAACCTGAGTTGCGCCATGCATCAGAGGTCCATAAACAATGTAGCTGTGGCCCGTAACCCATCCGATATCTGCAGTACAAAAATAAATGTCTGATTCTTTGATATCAAATATCCACTTGAAGGTACTATAAAGATGCACTAGATAGCCGCCAGTTCCGTGAAGAACACCTTTTGGTTTTCCCGTGGTTCCCGAGGTATACAAGATGTAAAGTGGGTGGGTACTGTCTACTTTCTCAGGTTCACAGAATTCATGTGCATTATTTATCAGATCGCCCCATCGTTTGTCTTTTTTTCCCATTAGCATAGGAATCTTGGCATGTTCATACACCAGAACATTTTCTACAAAGTCAAGATCAGACACTGCCTCGTCTATGACTTGTTTTAGTTTAACTATCTCGCCTCTTCGAAAACCCCCATCTGCGGTAATTATGACCTTTGATTTAGAGTCAATCACTCTATCTCTGATAGATTGTGAGCTAAAACCAGAGAAGATTACCGTATGAATGGCTCCAATCCTTGAGCAGGCAAGCAGGGAGACAATAAGTTCAGGAATCATTGGCAAGTATATCGTTACACGATCTCCCTTTTTCACCCCTAAAGACTTGAGAGTATTTGCAACCTTGCAAACATAATTTAGTAATTCGTGATATGTGAGCACACGTCTCTTGTTATTTTCACCCTCCCACAGTATAGCATTTTTATGACCATTTCTTTGAACTGTCACGTCTAGCGCATTGTAAGAGGCATTAATCTTGCCATTTACAAACCATCTTGCAAAGGGAGGATTCCAGTCTAGCGTTTTATCCCATTTTTCAAACCAATATAGATTATTTGCTTCTCCCTCCCAGAATTTTACATAATCTTGGTTTGCCTTTTTTCTTGTTAAGGTATCATTATTTCCAAGGCCAATATCATACTCCGTATCCAATAAACATGGTTTGTATCAATATTAAAAAAAAGATTCGCTTGAAAGGAGGTTGGAGCGAATCTTCCCATCCCACCAGACAGTTTAAGAAGACGATATTCTCTTAAGCCAGTCTGAATCTTGAGGCTCCTCGTCACCATCGGCTCCAATAGCAACTGGTTTTAGAGTTGATGTTTGGGGATTGTTATTACCAACTACTATCCCAGCAGATATTGGTGTCTTTGGTTGAGGAGAAGGAGTTTCCACCTTACCAAGGTAGGAAACGGCTGCTGAATGAACGTCCTGTTTAGGACGTTCTGTTCGCTCCATATTATCAACTGAGAGATCGTTGACGCGACGTTGAATGTTTACTATCTCTGCCTTTTCGTGTTCAATATGTTCTATGATTTCAACTGTATGAGCCTTGACTGACTCGTACTTGGCATCAGAGATCTCGTTGCTTTTATTTTGTAATTTGGCATCAAATCTCAGCATTCTGATTGACTTGAGTTGATTGTCAAGATCTGTCAGTCTCTGCTCTAGTTTTTCTCTGATTTGTTTCTCGGTTTCATCCAGAGTTAGTAACTTTGTCTTGTATTTTTCGTGTATTAATTCAGCATCCTCCTTCATGTCGTCATTTTCAGATACGATGTCTATCAGTGCACGAATTCGGCGCAATGTAAGGCCCTTTTCCCGCAACAATCGCTGGGCATCCAATCTCCATCTAGGAATAAAGATCACGTACTGCCCCTGAACGACAAGTTGTTCAAATGGAACCTGCTTTAGTCCTTCAGAACCACAGTCAACACCTACGGTTTGTACACTTCCGTCTATGTCGGTTATGGTACCTATGACCTTACCAATGTAAGTGCCATACATGTCCTTAACTTGCTTGCCGATAAACTCGACATCTTCTTTGCTCATTAGGCATACGTTATATTTTTTATATAACCAGCAAAGTGTTAACAAGGTTTCAAATTTTTGTAAGATCATTTTAGCTAGTTTTTTGGTCTTTTATAGAAGATTTAGCAATTTTAAAATCACTTGTATTGTAATGGTCCAACAATGATTACAAAGGAAGAATTAGATGAGGTCCTACATTTTGTTGCAAAACGATGGATAGACATGAGTCGCGAACCTGATCACAAGGCCTTTGAAAATATGCCGACCAATTTTTGGATGAATTCCATGGGTGGTGGTGCCGGAGAAGGCAGATGGGTAACGACTTTGATGTATACTGAAGATGCGGCAGAAGCAGAATCATTTAAAGAAGTGTTACTTAGGTGGCAAGCACGACGCAACACATTGAAGACAGAATCTACAGATTTGATCCAGATTGGAAAAAAGATAGAACATTAAGATATAGTAGATTATTTATAATTGAACTACTTTCGAATCGTGTTGTCAGAGTTTTCTGAATCTGAAAAAGAGATCTTGTTAAAACACTTTTCTAATGTAGATGATTCCGTCTTTGCCATTGTTACGCCTAGGCAAGTAGATCGTGGTGCCCTGATGTCAAGATACAGCAGAACTGACAAAAGTATGCGCAAGGTGTTTCTTGATGAATTTTTGCAAAACGAAAATCGCGGTGAAGAGTTTTACAATAAGGTCCTGCTAGAATATGGCGATGACTCTGTGGCAGAGCTTGGGGAAGCTCAGATTGCAATAGAGGGCATATCAAATATTGCCGTAAAAAAAATAGAAGACCGTCGAATAGGCCTATCGTATCTTGAAAAATCTTCCCGGTACGTGGCATGGGATAAAAAAATTAACGGAGCATACAAATTTTTCAAAGATACCGACATCATGAATTCAAGATATGCAGATCAGTACTTAGAATCCTGTAATTTGGATTTTGACGCATACTCTAAAAACATCGAGCCAATGATATCACATATACGAGAAAGAGAACCAATAGAGAATCAGAAATTTAAAAATTTATCAGGAGCAGATGTTCTGTTTTCACACCTTAGAGATTCAGATGATATCAAATCAGCTACTCGCATTTACAATGCAACCATAAAGGCAAAGGCACTGGACATTTTGCGTGGAATACTTCCTGCATCAACTCTTACAAATGTTGGGATCACAGGAAACGGTAGAGCATTTGAGTACCTTCTCACAATATTGTATTCTTCCAATCTAAGAGAGGAAAGAGATATTGCAGTAAAGATGAATAGAGAATTAGACACAACTATTAGGTCGTTTGTGAAGAGAGCTGATGATAGGCACGGTAGAGATCTGCAAAAATACTTGGCTGAGGTAAAAAATACTGCAGGCATATTTAACAAAAAGTATCTCAAATCCATAAAGACAAGCGATTTCTTAGTTGAAATTGTAGAATACGAGTCTGAAAAAAAGGCAGAAGAGCACATAATCTCTGCACTATTGTACGAACAATCTTTTGGCATGCCATACAACAAAATCTTGTCTCAGATACGAAAAATGAGAGCTCCAGTCAGAAAGAAGATTATCAGAGCATTTACCAATCTGAGACAAAATAGGCGACAAAGGCCACCCAGAGGTTTTGAAATGACAGACTATACGTTTGATCTTCTGACCAACTTTGGAATGTTTCGTGATTTTCACAGGCATCGTGTGTTAACTCTAGAAAGACAGTTGTTGACTACAGACCACGGCTTTTCAATTCCGGAAGAGATCTTGTCATTTGGAATCGAGAAGGAATTCAGAGATTGCATGTACAAATCAAAAGAGGTTTTTGATTTACTAAGACAAAAGGTGCCAGAACAGGCCCAGTATGTAGTAAATTTTGCGTAAAAATATCCTTATTTTATGAAACTCAACCTAAGAGAAGCTGCACATCTAATAGAGTTAAGGACGGTTCCTCAGGGGCATCCAGACTATCGCCAAGTTGCGCAGAAAATGTTCAAATCCATTAAAAAAATTCACCCCAATCTTAGTCAGATAATAAAGTATGTCGATCTTAAGGGTTACAGATTAGAAAGACTAGAATCCGAAAAAAGGACAGAAGAAAAGCGAAAACAATACCTAAATTGATTTTACTTTGACAATCAATACAGTCAGATTTACATCATATGGTGTTACATGCAATTATCTTTGATTGTTTTGTAGATCAACCACAAATGCAAGCGTATTATCGGTAATCTCAAAGGTTGCTGAATGTAGTTTGAATTCATTAAAAATGGATTGGTATTCTGTCGCCATATAGTTAGACCATTTTCGTCCCATGTCATGCTGTATCACATATGAATGAACAGTATTGTTTACTTCGTGCCTGTATTGAAATCCCGATATCCGGATCCTTGTATCAAGCACATCCAGTACCGAAGTGATATCATATGTG
>JASHOW010000068.1 GCA_030038445.1 Nitrosopumilaceae archaeon | reverse complement strand
TGTCATTGAACCCCCTGACAATGTGGTGTTCCATCTTGCCTGCTACCTCGTCAAATGACCAATAGTATCTCTGCAAGTTCTGTACCCATTCTAAATATGAAATACATACGCCTCCAGAATTTGCCAGTATATCTGGGATGACCGTAATCTTGTTCCTGAACAAAATCTCATCAGCTTCAGGGGTTGTCGGGCCATTTGCTGCCTCTGCAACTATCTTACAATCAACATTTTTTGCAATCTGTGGAGTTATCTGATTTTCAAGAGCTGCTGGTACCAATATGTCACATGGAGTGGTAAGAAGTTGTTCTGTAGTGATCTTTTTGCTTCCAGGATATCCTACTACACTTCCATTCTTGTTCTTGTATTCTAATACTTTTTTGGAATCTAGTCCCTTTGTGTTTATTATAGAGCCTTTAGAGTCACTGACTGCAATTATTTTTGCACCCATTTTTTCTATATACTCTGCAGCATATGTTGCAGCATTACCATATCCTTGCACTACAACCTTTGCGCCTTTTAGTCTCAATCCAAGTTTCTTGGCAGCTTCTCTTACACAGTATGATACCCCAAGGCCTGTTGCAACATTTCTTGCCTGGGAACCTCCTATAGAAAGCGGCTTGCCAGTAATTACACCAGGCTCGCCTTGTCCATGCATCACACTGTAAACATCCATTATCTGTGCCATCTCCTTTCCTGTTGTGTAAACATCTGGCGCAGGTACATCTTTGCCAGGTCCTATTATTTCAGAAATAGCATATGCATATCTTCGCGTCAGCCTCTCCTTTTCTCCAGCAGAGAGTCTTTTAGGATCACAAATGATTCCGCCCTTTCCTCCTCCAAAGGGAACATCAACTATAGAACACTTCCAAGTCATCCACATTGAGAGTGCTTTTACTTCTTCAATTGTTACATCGGGGTGATATCTTATTCCACCTTTGAATGGTCCCCTAAAATCATTATGTTGAGATCGAAATCCAGTGAAAACTTTGATTCTTCCATCATCCATTTTTATTGGAAGAGAAACAGTCAAGACTTTTTTTGGTGATGCAAGCATTTCGTGTACGCCTGGATCAAGTTTTAAAATCTTTGCAGCAGACGCAAGTTGTTTTAGTGCATTCTGCCATGGATCTATCTTGTTCAAACTTACCGATTGTCTCCTAGGTATTGTATTTAAATTTGGCTCTCACGAGTTCTGTTGATTATACGTGGGGATCAACAAAAAGATCGGTCAATTTCGTCCACCAAAGCTAGTTCGGTAAAGGAATTAGATACTAGTTTCAACAAAAGTTAGGTCTACAAGTAATATCACAATTACCAGTTTTTAATAAGAAAATAGTTTGCCACAGGATCTTCCGTGAAAGTCGTAAAATGTGTGACGCAGAAACATCGATGTATGGAGGTCCTACAGATCATGGAGGATTTCAGGTTTGTAGTAAACGAGTCAATAAGGCTTGGAATAGAGTACAACATCACATCGAAGTTTAAACTACGATCTCTAGTCTATCCGCAATTTAACAAAACAATCTATTCAGCATATGTCTTTACTGCAGTATGGAAAGCTTCTGCCATACTCAAGAATTATCGCAAGGCAAAAAAGAAGAACGTTTGTGTGAAGACGCCATTTATGAAAAGGCGCATCATTGTAATTGATAATCAGAGATATCACATCATCCATAACCATCTCAAGTTTCCTGTTAGACCAAGGCAATTTGTCTACATCCCACTCAATCACCATGTCTCTGAGATTCTATCAAAACTTGACATCAAATTAGGCGAGGTTACGCTAACTGAGAATAAAGTATCAATATCGTATTCAAAAAATGTGTCAAGAAAGGAACCAAAAGGATATCTGGGAATCGACATGAATTTAGAGAATGCAACGTGTGTTGATGAGACAGGAAAAATTACCGTCATTGACACGTCTAAAATTGTTTCCACGAAGATGAAGTACAGAGAAGTGTTGTCACACATGACAAGACCTGATGTCAGAATTCATAAGAAGATCAAGCAAAAATATGGTGTAAAACAGAAGAACAAGGAAGACACTTTCTTGCATCAAATATCAAAGGAGATTGCATCGCAAGGCAGGCAGGTCATAATGGAGAATCTCATTGGGATTAGAAAACTATACAGGAAGGGAAATGGTCAGGGAACCAGATTCAGATTTCGTTTGAACTCTTGGTCAAGATTCAAGCTACAAAAGATGAATAACTACAAGTTGATAGATTGCAACGGATTTCCTGTAATCTTTGCAAGACCAAACGGGACAACGTCAAAGTGTGCGATATGTGGGTGCAAGTTGATACCCGAAAAGCGTCGAATGATGAGATGTCCAACCTGTCATGTCATAGTTGACAGGGATGAAAACGCCAGCAAAAATATTCTGGCTAGAGGCTTGGTAATGCTAGGTTATACAAAACCGGCACGGTTCGAGCCCGACGCAGTGCAAGATGAAGCGATGAAACAGTTCAAAGATGTGGAGCAGATTGCACCGAATCTGTTGGTGGATGAGCCATCAACTTGATAGAACCTTAAATTTGTTGAGACTGATTGCCTGTTTTATTTTGTGGGTTGCTCAGATCCTTTACCAGCATTTGTCCCTCCAAGTTTGGATGAGATCAGATTTTTCAGATCGTCATCGGTCTTGTCTTTAGAATCTATTCCAAGAGTCTGTGCCATAACCTCTAGTTTTTGCCTCTCCGAAGTCGCTGGTCCCTGTATTGGTATGCTAAAATCACCCTTGGCCTTTTGGATCTCGTCTTGGACAATGTTTTTTGTTTTGTTGAATTGTCCCATAATTTTCCCTATCTTTTTTGATGCCTCTGGCATACGTTTTGTTCCAAGCAACATCACTAGTGCCACAAATGCTATCATTATCCAGTCATTGCCCATTATGACAAGGGAGAAATCTGTCACGCAGTGATTTTGCCCCTTTCCAAAATTAAAGCTTTAGACTACTTGTAAGCGGCAACTATTACTGCTCCGCCCATCATCCCGGTATCAAATTCAACTCTTGCAAACTTTTCAAGAAGCAGTGATTTGAGTTTTTTATTTTGTGGCCACAATCTGTACGTGTCATAAAGTGCCGCAAATTTCAATCCCAGTTTTCCGCCTGCAGCCAGTGCAATAACAGGCAGAAAGACCTTCAAGTAAAATGAGACACCTGTCCTAATCAGCAGGTTGTCTGGTTTGCCAAGATCAACAATAACAAATCGTCCCCCTTTTTTTAAGACACGGTGTATTTCAGATATTGCCGTTCTAAGACTGATTGCATCACGCAACGAGTATCCACAAATTACTGCATCAAAATTCTCGTCTTGGAACGGTATGTGCTCAAAGACGC
>JASHOW010000004.1 GCA_030038445.1 Nitrosopumilaceae archaeon | reverse complement strand
TCCTTGTACATTGGTGCATAAAGGAAGATTTGGTGAGCTAATTTTAACACCGCCGTTATTAGTATCATTAATTGAACCGAATCCACCTCTAGCAATTGTAAATCCAACAGTTTCCGAGTAATCAACTCCTGCCTTAGGAGAAAACAAACTGTTCTGGCCACAAAAACCACCAAAGTTTAGACCCTTGCCAGTAAGTACGGCAGTATTTGCAGCTGCTATTGCTTGATTTCTATCGGCAAAGTATCCATACCAATTACCGTCTGTGCCCTGTGCCATTCTCAATAGTTTACCATTAACAGTTACAACAGGTTCGCCATACGACTGGTCCAATTCTTGTATATCTGGATCGGATACAATTACTTCTATTACCATAGGTCCTGCAAAATAATTTTTGAACAATGGGTTTTCTGCAGAAACATACAAGTTTGGGTTTGATGAAGCGTGTTGAATTGGCTCATACTGTGGTAGTAGTCCTTCCATTGCCTTTGCCGATTTCATAGTAGATAAGGGCAATATGAAACCAGATGCAACTATCAAGAAAAACAAGAAAGGCATTTGCCACATGTTAGATGCCATACTGTTAATCTGCCGGACAAAAACAGGCATTTAATCTTATGTAACATAAAAATTAGATTGTGGCATACTCTCTTCTTTGAAGAATATGGTTTATGCCACCTTGGAGTGGTAGGCAGATAAATTCGATATTGACAGATTGCAATATTGTATTAATGACTTGATTTCTTTCTAGATTATACATAACTAGTGAGTGTGCTCATGCTGACTTGAATTTATTTTTGCATAGATGGCCCTGTAGCCTCAACCAGACATCTACGAAACATAAAAAGAATTTATTTAAATACAAACTTATTCCAAATGTGTAGAATAACTCATTTAGTTTAAATAGTTAGGCTCACCCAATTCAAAAAATATTGAAGAAAATTTCGTTTTCGCAACTGAAAAAATACGACATCAATCAAAAAGTGTTGGAGGCTTTGGCCGATGCACAATCTAGAACAATACTGTTTTCAATAGTAAAGGATGGAAAGACAGCAATAGAATTGTCTGAGAAATACCGCATTCCATTAAGCTCTGTATACAAAAAAATTACAGATTTGGAGGATATAGCTCTTGTCAAAGTTGAGAAATGGGAACTATCAGACAGCGGTAAGAGATTCAAAGTTTACAAAAGCAGAATCAGTAAAGCTGAAATCAGTATCAAAAAACCAGAGCCGACAATAGATCTGACTCCAAATCAAGGCACATAGCGTTTTGTTGCTACATGTGTCAAACTCTGTTATATTATTACATCAATTGATACCATATCACAATATGATATGACTGTATCATAAATCAAAAATAGGAGGATGTGTTTTGATAAATCCTAATATTGGCATAAAATTCAACAACAACATGAAAAAATACTATATTGTCATACCCATAATAATTACAATCATAGTCACGTCGGCGTATTTGTTGTATCCACATCAGAGTAATTCTGCGATTCTGTCAGACCAGAATAATTCTACTAGTTCCACCCAGAATAGTACCACTATTTCGTCTCAAGCGTTAATTGACAATGGATCTCCAATGTTAGGAGATCCTAATGCAAAGATCACAATTGTGGAATGGGGTGATTATCAGTGCACGTACTGTCATCTGTTTCATCAGAATACAAAAGATCAGATAATTCAAGAATATGTTGATACAGGCAAAGTTAATTTTGTCTTTCGTGACTTCCCATTAAATGGACCTGACTCAGTTTTTGCGGCAGAAGCAGCATACTGTGCAAGCGATCAAGGAAAATACTGGCAATACCATGATGAATTATACAACAATTGGGGTGGGGAGAGAACCGGTTGGATTACCCAAAAATCACTCGATCAGTTTGCAAATAACGTAGGACTAGACGTAGGCCAGTTTGACAAGTGCCTGAATGATGGCAAATACGAAAGCAAGGTATTAGATAACCAAAAATTTGGACAAGAGATAGGTATTGATGCCACTCCCTCATTTATCATAATAAATGACAATACTGCAACTAAGGTAGTGGGAGCGCAGCCCTTTTCTGTTTTCAAGCAGGTGCTTGATAACATCTAATCCAATCTAGGAAAGCTAAACATGGTAAAGCCAAAAATTGAAAAACAAGACTCTGTAAAACTTTACAGATTACGAAAAACATTAGAAGAACTATCCGATAAAAGTGGACGCGGAACAGAATTAATTTCGCTTTATGTCCCACCAAAAAAAGCTTTACACGAAGTCACAAATGGGTTAAGAGAAGAACAAGGAACTGCAGACAACATCAAGTCAGATCTTACTCGAACTCACGTAGTAGATGCATTATCAAGAGTAATGCAGCGTTTAAAACTATACAAAAAAACACCAGATAATGGACTTGTGATGTTTTGTGGTGCTCTTCCTCCAGAAGGAGGAGGACCTATAGGTAGCGAAGTAATCAAGTTGTATGAAATAGAACCACCAAAAGAGTTACAGACATTTCTCTATAGATGCGATGACCATTTTCATGTAGATATTCTAAAAGACATGCTCAAAGAAGAAAACATGATAGGTTTTCTTGCAATTGACGCAAAGGATGCCGGATGGGGACTTTTGCATGGCGACAGGCTAGATGTTCTGTCTGAAACATCCTCTGGAGTAGCTGGCAAGCATAGGCAGGGTGGTCAGTCTGCACGAAGATTTGAGAGGCTAAGAGAGATGGAGCTTAACGATTACTACAACAGGATTGCACACACTACAAAGGAATACTTCATTGATATATACTCCATAAAAGGTCTCATCATTTCTGGTCCTGGTCCTACCAAAGAAAATTTCATAAAAGAAGAATATCTTGAATACAGACTTCAAAATATGATCATAGCAACCCTAGATACTTCTTATGCGGGGGCAGAAGGTGTCAGAGAAGCATTCTCTAGGGCTCAGGATGTACTTACAGATTTTAGAATGGTTGAGGAAAAAAGACTGGTTGAAAAGCTATTCCACGATATTCACAATTCAAAGGGTCTTGCCACTTATGGTTTAATGGAAATAATAGATCTTCTCAAAAGAAATGTTGTTGACACCATATTAATAACTGATGACACAAACTTGCGAAAGATTGACATAACATGTAAAAGATGCCAAAATATTCAATCGGAGATACTGGAAAGACCAAAAGTCATTGCCAGAATACAGGAATTTATGAGTAAACCGTGCCCGAACTGTAAGAGTATGGATTTAGAGTCATCAGAGAGGGACATAGTAGATTATTTGGCTTTACTTGCTGGCGAGACAGGAACAAAAATAGAAGTAATATCTGGCACCACAGAACATGGTGCGATGTTGTCAAGTATAGGAAAAAGTGGCGCATTTTTAAGATATAATCCAAATCAATGAGTTACAGAATTGAATAACTCTAAATAATTTACATTCTCAGTTTCACATATGGAACATGTAGAAGCTGAGGAATTTGATTCCAAGGTATTAGCCAATGACGAAAAGACGCTTGTTCTTTTCTATGCAAGTTGGTGTCCCTATTGTGCAAACTTCAAACCTTCTTTTGAGGATATCAATGTAAACAATATCAAAAAGATTTGTGCATTAGTTGATGAGGATGAAAATCCACTGTGGGATAGATTTAACATTCAAGCTGTTCCTACAATGATTGCGTTTGAAAAGGGAAAAATAATTTCTAGAAAAGATGCAAAGAAACATGTAGGTCTTACCAAGACAGATTTGGAATCCATCATAAAGGAACTAGTTTGATTTTATAAAGTTTTTAATTTTGTGAGATAATTTTTTTAGATCTTCATCATTTGCTATCGTCCTTCTCTTCCATGGATTACCCATTTTTTCATATCTTGGAATAATATGCACATGTACATGCGGTATTATCTGATTAGCTGCCTTGCCATTATTTTGGCCAATGTTAAAACCATCTGCCCCGGTAGCTTGCAATATAGCTCTTGCTACCAGTGGCACTTTGGCAAATAAAGATGACACATCTTCTATCGACATATCGATTATTTTTTCATGATGTTCTCGTGGAATTACAAGTGAATGACCAAGTTGTATTGGATATCTGTCCATTATGGCAATATGTGTATTGTCTTCATAGATCAGATATGCATCTTGCTTTCCTGCAATGATATCACAGAAAATACATGTCATGAGATTCTCCTTTTACACATTTTATTTATAGTATGGGTATCGCTTGATTACACATTACAAGTCAAAACGACAAACTCTGTTTCCAGACGCTCATCATTCTATGATTTTCTTGCACTCAGAAAAAATAATATTTTGTTACATGTAGTTGAGTGTACAAATAATCGGCAGTTGTAGTTTACATAATTTGAATACGAAGTACATATCAAAGCCGAATAAGCTGTAGGTTATAGAAAACGCTTATGTATACCGAGAAATCAACCATCGATAATGCACAAGCGAATTGTTAAAACTTCAGGCGCAATAGTAGTTGCGTTAGTTCTAACACTTGTGGGAGCCAATTCGTCTGTTTACGCACTATCAGGTCATGGTACATCTTATGGACCGTCATTTGGTGGTGCATATACTACGGACGGATCTGCAATTACATATGATGATGGATTGACCATCCATGGCAATACCTATAACATATCCAAGTACATACAAACAATACAGACAGACACACTTTACATAGGCGCGCCAACTACCATAAAAGTCAAGTTATGGGAATATGGTGGTACGTATCAAATCCAAGGTCTGGCAATGTTTCTTAATGTACATGGCACCAATCCAAATGCAGCAAAGAGCGATACATGGGTACAATATTCAAAGACAAATGGCGTTACGGTGCATGATCCTAACAAAATGCTCGGCACGGTCACTGCTACTGTCAAATACGACCAGAAGTTTATGTACGTAACCTTCCATATCACGCCAAGCAAACAAATGAACACGTCAGATATAATATTGACTGCATGGGATGATCAATTATCAAGCAATACTGTAAAAGTAATCAATGCAGTAAGCTTCTCGTACATTCCATATGCATACGGTTAAGCATTCGACTCCCCAAGTTTTATAACTTTTTTTGATCTTAGGCACCAGATTCATTTGATCATCACATTCATCTTCGGTTGGAAGATATAGTTAATTAGGGTAGAATTTTGACGTTGATCGTTAAATGGGTAAAAAAGAAAGAGAGGAGCGCGAGCAAGAACGCGAGACCTTTTACGAAAAACGTCAAAAACAACAGTTCAAGTACAAAGCAATTGGAATAGGTGTACTGGCAGGCATAGTTGCAGTTCTGGCCATTTCAAGCTATAATTTCTATCAACTGTCAACACAGGTGGTTCCGCAAGGCATGCCACCTGGCGCTGGCCCTCTTGGTGGAGTAAACATACACGCAGGCATACTTACCATGATTTATGGTCAACAATTTGACTATTCATCTCCAGCATACCAAGTAAAAAGCAGATATATTGACTTTGAAAAGAGCGATGGAGATACCATACACATGCATGCGGCCAATGTAACTCTTGGCTTCTTGTTTAATTCATTACACATAGGACTAACAGACAAATGTTTTACATTTCCTGACAATCGCAACTTTTGTACAAATGACAAATATAACCTCAAATTCTTCATAAACCACCATCAGCTTCAGGATATAAGCAATTACGTAATAAGCGATAATGATAGAATTTTGATATCTTATGGAAATGAGAACTCTACTCAGATAAACACACAGCTAGCAAAGTTAGATTCATTTACACTTAGTTAGTCTAAGGCGCGCCTTGTTACCTTAAGTTTTCTAATGTAATCTTTCTATAACTATATCTTTTTGCATAACATGTGTTTCTGTTTGCTTTATTATCAGACTATGATGTTTTGAATTTACCTTTGTCTTGAATACCTTCTTCTTCGATATATTATAACGCCGACTATTATAGCACCACAAGCGGTCATTGTTGGATATAGAATGTCTTTAGAATCATAGTCGGTGACAGTATGAGTCGTAGATGGTTGTGCAGACAGAGCAGTTTTCAAAATATCTATGGTGTAGTATGTGTTCAGATTTTCATATGATACAGATGTAACAGATAGACTGAGTATTTGCAGAGATTTGTTATCGCTTATCTCATTTTGAGATAGTGGTGCATATGTTGGAATCATTATTGATGAAAAGATATACAATGCAGACAAGAATACAATGGATATCAACATGTTATTGTTTCAGTAGAAAATATTAAAAATGATGGAATTTCCAATGTGTTAATCAAAATGAGAAATAGTTGACCAACTTCTACGCAAGGCCAGTGGATTCTAGGCAGTTTGTTCATCTCAGTAAGCTACAGATTTATTGAGTTTGTAGATGTATCGCCTAAATATGGTGTATTACGTTAGTTCATCTACAGTAGCTTCGTAGACATTAGAGGTATAGAAATGATACGAAAGTTTAGCTCTACAAATTCATGTAAAACCAAAGTTTTGATACTTGGTGGAGGTTTTGCAGGAAGTAATGTACTACGAGCGATACAAAATAAGATGGGCAATAGCGCTGAAATAACCTTGATAAGCCAAGATAATTTTTTTCTCTTTACTCCAATGCTCCCAGAGATTTCATCTGGAATGCTTCATCCAAGTGACATCTCAACTCCAATCAGAACCTTCTGTAAATCAGCAAATTTTTGTCATGCAAGAGTTCTCTCAGTAAATCTAGAACAAAGAGAAGCTACCGTGATTCGAATATTTGATCAAAAAGAAGCTGTGTTTGAATACGACTATCTTATTCTTGCAATGGGAAGCAAGGATAATTTTTTTGGAAATATAAACATTGAAGAATTTGCATTTACAATCAAGACTTTAGAAGATGCGATAGCCATTAGAAATCACATAATAAGCGTGCTTGAATGTGCTGATCAAGAAAAAGACAAGATACTTCAGGAACAACTTCTTAGATTTGTTGTGGTTGGAGGCGGATTTGCTGGAGTTGAGATTGCTACAGAAATAAATCATTTCTTGCATGACTCGGTAAGAAACTTTTACAAAAATATTGATTCAAAAAAGATCCATGTCATAATAGTTTCAGCAAGAAATGGAATTTTACCCGAAGTAGGAGAAGAGCTTGGAGAGTTTGCATTAGATTATGTGCGAAGATCTGGAATTGAGGTCATAACAAATACAAAAGCAGTAGATGCTGGAGAAGACCATGTTTTACTCAGTGATAATACTATCATTCCATGTGCAACTCTAATATGGGCTGGTGGAGTCATAGTAGATCCTCTAATAGCCTCGCTCAAGTGTGAACATGGAGCCTCAGGTAGAGTAGTAGTTGACCAATACTTGCGACTCAAAGGACACTCGAATGTATTTGCTCTTGGAGATTGTGCCCATCTAGCTGAACCTCATAATGGTACAGTTTATCCTACTACGGCTCAGATTGCCATAAGACAAGCAATATCCGTATCGGAGAATTTGGCCGCTGAAATAAATGGTCAGGAGAATTCAATGAAAGTGTTTGATTATCAAAATAAAGGCGTAATGGCCACAATTGGAAAACGCGTGGGAGTTGCGTTAATCAATGGAAGAAAAGTCTATGGATTTCAGGCATGGCTTTTGTGGCGATGTTTCTATTGGCTAAACCTTCCCACAAATGAAAAGAAAGTAAAAGTTGCCTTTGATTGGTTACTTCATTTAATATTTCGTGCCGATATTATGACAGTTGGATTCATCAAGAAAAAAACCCTGACAAGGCTTGAGACTCCAATATATTCAATCCTAGAAAGAAGTCAAGAGGAATCACCTGAAAATGTATCTTATCTGTAAAATACCAGTATATTTCACAAAAAGGCAGAAACGACAATATTGAAACACCTAAACATCGTTACTGTAAATAACAAAGTACAAAATGCGTATCTGGTTCGAAAGAAATATGTTGGTAATCAGGATGAGGCACGTCCACCAGTCCTTAGTTCCTTCATTGTGTGTAATTTGCGTTATACTTGTTTTCTACATTCCCACACATGCAAGTGCACAATCCAATCAGGGCATAACCATATCATCAGGTACAGCAGGAACTCCAATCCAATTTAACAAGCAAGTCTTCTCGTGGACAGATCGTGTTAACATTACCATATATGCACCGGAGCTTGATTCTGATCCCAACTTAATTGACACGATAGGTGAAACACAGAATAACAAACTAACAGTGTGTACTACTGGGCATTGCATACCATATAAGCTGTCAGAGACAGGAGCAGATACAGGAATTTTTTCTGGATATGTAGATCTTACAGGAGATCCTAGCCAGAAGGGATCAGAAGGGATTGATGGAAATGGAGAGAATCCAACAGGAATCATGTCAACGTGTAACCCAATATGTGGTCCCACAGGAGGCATGTTGCCAGCTACTGGAAGCGATGGTATTTCAGTATCTTTTGAATATAATCAAGATCAAACAATAACAGGATCGGCACTTATTCGCTGGAACATGGGAGAGATCCAGTGGTTGCAACCAAATTACCCATCAAACGGTCAGGGAATACTTCAGATTGTTGATCCCGACATGAGTTTGGACCCAGATACAATAAGCAAGTTTGATACACCGGTTTGGTCAGATTCCGATTCTGGTGGTATCAAACTCACTATGACTGAGACAAATGCGGGATCTGGTATATTCCAAGGCACAGTTGATTTTTCTACGCAGTATCCTTCTTCTGGAAATAGATTGCATGTATCAGATGGGGACACTGTTACCGGCGAATACATCGATAGAACTCCCCCCCCGCCAGCCTTTTCGTCAGGGCAGGAACAGTTGCTTGCAACTGCAACAGTTGGTACAGTACTACCTCCTTTGGAGCGGGTCCCAACGAGCAATGCAAGGATAATTGATTCTACCGGAAAGACATTAAATAAAATAATATCTGGTCAGCAGATAGAGATTGTATCTGATGTCACAAACAAGATAAACAGAGATCAGGCATTTGCATATCTTGTACAGATTCAAGATGAAAATGGAATCACTCTTTCGTTATCTTGGATAACAGGATCGTTATCACCTAACCAAAACATGAGCCTAAGCCAATCATGGATACCAGAATCTTCAGGAACATACACAGCACAGATATTTGTGTGGCAGGGGGTAACTGACCCTAATGCGTTATCATCTCCATTAATGTTGCAGATTCCTGTATCGTAAGTTAGATTCCAGTTTACAAGTGTTAGCTCAATTAAGCACGGAGATACAATAAAGATACAGGTTTGGTAGACTGATGTAACATTTACCATAACCTGCCAAAGACTCATAACAACCAACAAATCTTAAAGTTCAGATCTCTGATTCACAAATCTGTAATGCATCAGGTCAATCCTAAGAAGGCTAAAATTATACTGTATTTACAAGATGTTACATAATGGAAATATCAAGCAGAAATGTAGTTGAAGGTCCTTCAAGGGCTCCACATAGAGCCATGTACAAAGCAATGGGATTAACAGATAATGATCTCGGAAAACCGTTTATAGGAGTATCTCATACAGGTAACGAAGCTACCCCATGTAATATTCACCTGGGTAGATTATCTCTTCATGCAAAGACAGGAGTTCAGGAAGCAGGTGGAACTCCAAGAGAATTTTCTACAATTGCAGTAAGTGACGGGATAGCAATGGGACATGAAGGTATGAAATCTTCTTTGGTTAGCAGGGAGATAATAGCAGATTCGATCGAGTTAATGGTAAGAGCACATCAATATGATGGTCTTGTAGGAATAGCAGGCTGTGATAAGAGCCTGCCTGGATCTATGATGGCAATGGCACGATTGAATATACCATCCGTCTTTGTTTATGGAGGAACCATAATGCCAGGAGTCTATGAAGGAAGAGATGTCACGGTTCAAGATGTGTATGAAGCAGTTGGAGCATATGATGCTGGTCAGCTAACCCTTGAGGCACTCAAGAATTTAGAAAACGTAGCTTGCCCAAATGCTGGTTCTTGTGGAGGCATGTATACCGCAAACACCATGGCGTCAATCAGCGAAGCCATAGGACTTGCGCTGCCTGGAAGTGCATCCCCACCTGCAGAAGATCCTAGAAGAGAAAAATTTGTTTATGAGAGTGGCAAGGCTGTGATGAATTTACTTGAGATTGGCGTGAGGCCTAAAGATATTCTTACTTACGAGGCATTTGAAAATGCAATAACTATTGCAAATGCCATAGGCGGTTCAACAAACGCAATATTGCATCTTCTGGCGTTATCCAGAGAGATTGGTGTGAACTTGACTCTTGAAGATTTCGAAAAGGTGAGAAAACGAACACCACATATTGCTGACATGAGACCTGGTGGATTCTATGTCATGTTAGATCTTGATAAGATAGGTGGCATTCCATTGATAATGAAAAGCTTACAAAAAAAGAATCTCTTACATGAAAATTCCTTGACGGTTACGGGAAAAACCATTAAGCAGAATTTTGAAGCCATGCAAATTTCATTTAGGGAAGACCAAAAAGTTCTAAAGCCAATAGAATCTCCAATTCACAATACTGGAGCGTTAACTATACTGAAAGGCTCTCTTGCACCAGATGGTGCAGTTGTCAAAATTGCTGGCACATGCATGACGGAATTTATTGGCAAGGCAGTTGTATTTGACAGAGAAGAGGATGCGTTTGATGCAATATCAAGACACGAAATTAAGGAGAATGATGTAATCATAATCAGATACGAGGGTCCAAAGGGTGGCCCTGGCATGAGAGAAATGCTTGGCGTAACGGCAGCTCTGATGGGACAGAAATTAGGGGAAAAAGTGGCGCTTGTGACAGATGGAAGATTCTCTGGTGCTACCAGAGGTTTAATGATAGGACATGTATCCCCCGAGGCTGCAGTAGGTGGAAACATAGCTCTAGTAAGAAATGGCGATAAAATCAGGATCAACATAGAGAAAAATAGTATTGACATGATGATATCTGAATCTGAGATTGTAGAACGTAGGGGACAATGGAAGCCAAAAAAACCAAACTATGAAAGAGGCGCACTAGCAAAATTTGCTTCACTTGTTGCTTCTGCGTCAGAAGGAGCCATAACAAAACCAAAGTGGTAGAAATTTTCTCCTAGGCTTTCAAGGATCCTTTGAAAAATGATATTGGCAAAAAAATCTCATTTGTTCCCCGATTTTCTTGGCAGTTACAGAAACACCGTCTTCTAGGCATTTATCACAGATGCTACACGCCGCCTCTTTTACTGTAGAACGTATTTGTGTTCTTTCTTTAATAAAATATAGGTCTTGAAAGAGTAGAACATCTCCCCTCTTTATTTGTGAGGCTAATATCTGAGGCATAACAGATAGATCGCATCAATTGCATATAAAGGTACCGTACCATACCGTAATTTGCACTAGAAAATGCCTTAATTTTAAATATGGTCAGAAAGAACGGGCTGTATGGGTGGCCACATTTGGGCATTCGAACCTTAAGATAATACCCCTAGATTATTCTGGCTCCCAATTTGAACTGTATAACAAGATCGCGAGAAAATACGATTATTCCTTCCTGTTTGAGTCGCTAACTGGACCTGAAGAATTAGCAGAGACTTCGATAATGGGATTTGACCCTTCAGTTGTAATAAAGGGATTTTCTGATAAGGTAACGCTACACTACAAAACCGGCACAACAACGACCATTAAGACAAAAGATCCCTTATCGGAAATCAAGAAGTTGGTCTATCAGGTTCCTGACCAAAAGTATCGATATGTCGGAGGTGCAGTAGGTATCATCAACTACGACGCCATAAGACTATGGGAGAATATTCCAGATTCGCATAATGAAAATGAGTTGCCTTTGATGGAATTTGGGATATATGACGATGGAATTCTCTACAACAATAAAGAAAAAAAACTGTTTTATTTCTATTATGACACAAATAGGATACACCATCTATCGTATGAGAGTACGGCTTTCGGAGAATTTTTTTCATCAGAGATTAAAGAAAATCTAGACAAGAAACATTTTGAAGACATGGTAAACAAGGCAAAACAATACATATACAGTGGAGATATTTTTCAAGTAGTACTTTCAAGGAAATTTAATTTTAATGCTAATGGAGATCTCCTAAAGGTATACAAATCACTTAGACAGATTAACCCATCACCATATCTGTATCATATGAAGTTAGGCAGTAGAACCATCATAGGCTCTAGCCCAGAGATGTTGTTGCGCATAACAAGAAATGTTGTAGAAACATTCCCAATAGCCGGAACGCGTCCAATTACAAACGATGAAAAGAGAAACGAGTCATTAAAAGAGGAGATGTTACACGATGAAAAGGAATTAGCAGAACATACTATGTTAGTAGATCTTGGGCGCAATGATATTGGGCGCGTCTGTAAATACGGTTCTGTGCGCGTCAATGAGTTAATGGGAATAAAAAAGTTCAGCCATGTACAGCACATGGTGACTCATGTGATAGGCATGCTTGACAAGAAATATGATACGTATGATGCAATAAGAGCGGTATTTCCAGCAGGAACCGTCTCAGGAGCACCAAAAATCCGTGCGATGGAGATAATAGATGAATTAGAACCAGATGCCAGAGGTCCTTATGCAGGAGCAGTTGGGTATTTTTCTTTTAACGGATGCTGCGATTTTGCAATTGCTATCAGGACCATATTCATGAATGGAACACAAGGATTTGTTCAGACAGGGGCTGGAATTGT
This sequence comes from Nitrosopumilaceae archaeon, assembly GCA_030038445.1. Taxonomy (GTDB): domain Archaea; phylum Thermoproteota; class Nitrososphaeria; order Nitrososphaerales; family Nitrosopumilaceae; genus Nitrosotalea. The sequence continues at coordinate 5,913 of JASHOW010000004.1, read as the reverse complement.
TTCGGATTCAATACCTGAGAACGAATGGATGGAAACTCAACACAAGGCAAACGCGATGATATCGGCTTTGAGAGAGGCATCTAAATGAAATTTTTGATTATTGATAATTATGATTCTTTTGTGTACAACATAGCACAGCTGCTAGGAGAGATTGGGGTAGATTCTGACGTAATTAGAAATGACAAAATAACACTAGATGAGATTGCAAAAAGAAACTATGATGCAATAATTATTTCTCCAGGACCTGGAACTCCAGAAGATGAAAAATATTTTGGGATTTGTACCAAAGTGATTAGAGAATTAGGGCCTACCAAACCAATTCTTGGTGTTTGCCTTGGGCATCAAGGAATAATACATGCATTTGGAGGCAAAGTTGTAAATGCAGGAAACGTGAGGCATGGTAAAACTAGTCCTGTAGAGCACTACAAATCTCCGCTATTTGAGGGGGTCCAAAACCCATTCAAAGCAACAAGATATCATTCGCTTGTAGGAGATAAGACAATAATTCCAGATGACCTCAAAATAACTGCGGTTGCTAAAGATGACAGTGAAATAATGGCCGTGAGTCATAAAAAATACCTAATCGAAGGTGTCCAGTTCCATCCAGAGTCTGTCATGACCGAAGAAGGCAAAAAGATCCTTAGTAACTTCATAAAGTTGATTAAAACATGATTACAGAAACAATTGCAAAGATTTCCCACGGTGAGGATCTAAGCTATCAGGAGATGTACGATATCATGAACGAGGTACTAAATGGTAACATCACCTTACAAGAAACCTTAAGTTTCCTCAAAAATCTTACTGCGAAAGGAGAATCAGATGATGAGCTTTTGGCTATGCTTGACATGATGCAGAAACATGCCATACACATAAGGCCAAAGTGCAACGGAAAGATAATTGATGTTTGTGGTACTGGAGGAGACAAGATGCACACCTTTAATGTCTCAACAACTGCCGCATTTATCATTGCAGCTGGCGGTGTAAGTGTAGCAAAACATGGAAACAGATCAGTATCAGGTACAAGTGGAAGTGCAGACATATTCGAATATTTTGGCTACAACCTTAACATGGAACCAGATAAGATCAATGACATAATTGAAAAATTCAATATTGGGTTTATGTTTGCTCAGAAATTTCATCCTGCAATGAAAAATGTTGCAGAGGCAAGAAAGATTATAGGTACGAGAACAGCATTTAACCTACTTGGTCCCTTGAGCAATCCCGCTCAAGTCAAAAATCAATTAATAGGAGTATTTTCGCCCTCATACTTGCAACGAGTCATATCGCTGTTAAAATCTAACAATGCAGAAAATATAATGACAGTAATTTCGCATGATGGATTAGATGAGCTGTCAACAACAGCAAAAAATCAGGTTTGTAATTTGAAAGATGGCCACATTGACAACTATATTCTGGAACCAGCTGATCTGGGATTATCACGAGCTAAACTAAGTGACATTCAGGTATCGACCAAAGAGGAGGCAATCAGAGCGTTTGTCTCAGTCCTTGATGGTACAGGGAAAAAATCAATGACAGATATCGCTGCATTGAATGCAGCAGCGGGATTTATTGTGGGTGGTATCTCAGATAAATTTGATGAAGCAATAGAAATTGCGTTTGATATCATACATAGTGGAAAATCATTTGACCTCTTTAGAGACTTTGTAAAATATTGTGGAGACATAAGCAAGGTAGAGGAGTTGAAGAACAATTGAGAGATGTGTTAGATAAGCTTGCAGAAAATTCTCAAAAAGCAATCAACGATGGAGTTTATGAGATTGAATATCAACTTGCCAAATCTGATAAAAATATCATAAATGAGATTAGAAATAATTCTCATGCATCACTTATAACAGAGGTAAAATTTTCATCACCATCTCAGGGAGAGATACGACAAGCCTCGGATCCCGTAATAATTGCAAAATCAATGGTGGAGGGAGGTGCCATAGGGCTTTCGGTTTTAACCCAGCCGTATCTTTTTGGTGGATCTCCCAAGTTTTTTGCTGAAGTTAGAAGACATGTTAAGACGCCTATGTTAATGAAGGATATTGTTGTAGACAAGGTACAAATTGACGCCGCAGAAAGATTAGGTGCAGACATAGTTCTTTTGATTCAGTCTATCTTTGACAGGAGACTTGCAAAAGGAATAGATGAATTCATAGATTATGCACACAAAAAGAATCTTCTTGTTCTAATAGAATCCCACACAAAACAAGAATTCCTTGATTCTATCATGACACAATCTGACCTATTGGGAATAAACAATCGTAATCTAGATACACTAGAAATAGACTTGAAAACAACTCAAGTGATTCTCAAGGAGCAAAAAAAAGACAACAGAATAATAATCTCTGAAAGTGGAATAGAAACACCCCAAGATATCAGAATTCTTACCCAGTATGGAGCCGATGCGTTTCTTGTTGGAAGTAGTGTAATGAGGAGTAGAGATATCAAGGGATCAGTTTCAAGTCTGGTGTTAGCAAAATGAAATTAGGCTACCCAAAAGACGGTAAATTTGGAGAATTCGGAGGCAGATTCATACCTGAGACTCTAGTGCCCGCAGTTGAAGAATTAGAACACGCGTACTTGAAGTTCAAAAATGATGAGAATTTCAGGCTAGAACTAGATTATTATTTACGACAATATGCTGGAAGACCTACTCCCCTTTACTTTGCAAAAAATCTTACCGAATTTGTTGGTGGTGCCAAGATCTATCTAAAGAGAGAAGACTTGCTTCATGGAGGTGCCCACAAGATCAACAACACTCTGGGACAGGCATTATTAGCACGTAGGATGAACAAGAAGCGAATCATTGCAGAAACAGGTGCCGGTCAGCATGGCGTGGCAACTGCCATGGCATGCGCTGTTCTTGGATTACAATCTGAGGTCTACATGGGATACAAAGATACTCAAAGACAAAAGCTAAATGTATTTAGAATGAAACTCCTAGGTTCTGCCGTACACCCAGTAAAGGAAGGCACACAAACTCTCAAGGATGCCATCAATGAAGCTATAAGAGATTGGATAACCAATGTAAATACCACATATTATCTTCTAGGATCTGCAGTAGGGCCACATCCGTATCCCGTAATGGTTAGGGACTTTCAATCAGTAATAGGAAATGAGATATTGTCTCAGATGAAAGAACTCGAAAAAAGATCTCCTGATTCCGTCGTAGCTTGTGTTGGAGGAGGATCAAATGCAATTGGCACTTTTTACCCACTCATTGATGAAGATACAAACATGTTTGGTATCGAAGCTGGAGGAATCGGGATAAAAACAAATCATCATTCTGCTACTTTATCATCAGGAACCAAAGGAATACTACATGGCATGTTGACTTATCTCCTACAAGACAAAGATGGACAAATAAAAGACACTCACAGTATAGCGGCTGGATTAGACTATCCTGGAGTAGGGCCAGAGCATTCCTATCTCAAAGATTTAAACAGGGTAACATACAGCACCATAAGCGATGATGATGCTGTTCGTGCCTTCTTGATGCTTTCAAAGCACGAGGGAATCATACCAGCTCTTGAGTCATCGCATGCAATTGCATATGCAATAAAGTTAGCAAAAAAGATGTCAAGGAGTGAGACTATTGTAGTTACATTGTCAGGGCGTGGTGACAAAGATGTTGAGGTTGTAGAGAGGTATCTAAGTGAAAATGTCAAGAATTCAAGATAAATTCTCAGAGATTAAGGCCAAGAAACAAAAGGCATTCATAGCATATGCAATGGCTGGCTATCCAAGTGACAGGGAGACAATGTCGATAGTACGAGGTCTAATAAAAGGCGGGGCGGATATTTTAGAACTCGGACTACCATTTTCAGATCCATTAGCAGACGGTCCAGTCATACAGAATGCAAGTTTTCAGGCATTACGAAATGGGATGAATCTTGACAGATTTGTGAATTTGGTAAAGAAAATTCGAAAGGAAAGTGACATACCGCTCATCTTAATGACATATGCAAATCTTTTGTACAGCCATGGATACGACGAGTTTATCTCCACCATAAAAAGCGCCGGTATTGACGGCATAATACTGCCTGACATGGCCATTGAGGAAGCTCAACAATATCTGAATGCAGTTCGCAAGAATAACATGGATGCAATCTTTCTCATATCACCCAATACTACCACAGAAAGGATAAAGAAGGTTTCAAGTGTATCGTCTGGTTTTGTGTACTTGGTTTCAGTGTATGGCACAACCGGTGGACAGCAACAATTCCAGAAATATACGTTTGATGCCATAAAGACTGCAAAGAGAATACTGGGGGATAAGATACCACTTGGCGTGGGCTTTGGAGTAAACAGTGCAGAACAGGCAAGGTTTGTTTTGCAAGCAGGCGCGGATGCGATAATTGTGGCTAGCTCATTTTTAAGACTGATTGACAAGATCCCACAAGCAAAGATCCAATCCAAAATTGCTTTATTTGCAAAAAGCCTGAAAAAAACAACAATAACAGAATAAGAAATAAAAAACCCGTCAATCCATCATAGATATGCAGATAGAAACTAAGTATATTTTTGTGATGGGTGGAGTCATGTCTGGGCTTGGAAAGGGTGTTGTGTCATCATCCATAGCAAAACTTCTTCAGCTTTCAAATCAGAAGGTTTCATGTATTAAGATTGATCCATATCTGAATTATGATGCTGGAACCATGAATCCTGTTGCTCATGGCGAGGTTTTTGTTACTGATGACGGAGGAGAATGCGATATGGATATTGGCAATTATGAACGATTTCTAAATCAAAACATACCAAGAACACACAACATAACCACTGCTCAGATCTACTCAAGTGTGATAGAAGCCGAGAGAAGAGGAGAGTATTTGGGCGCATGTGTTCAGATAATACCACATGTGACAGATGCCATCAAAGACAGGATCAGAACCATATCAGATAGCGAGAATCTTGATGTCATGGTAGTAGAATGTGGCGGTACAGTAGGCGATATAGAGAGCTTGCCATTCCTGGAAGCGCTAAGGCAGATGAGATTAGAGGAAGGGTCAAGTAATGTCATTTTTGTTCATGTAACACTAGCTCCATCCCTGGATGTTGTAGGAGAACAAAAAACAAAACCTACGCAACACAGCGTCCAAGAGCTAAGAAGAATTGGTATTCAACCAGATTTGATGGCAGTAAGATGCAGCAGAGCGCTTGAGACTTCGGCAAAGAGAAAGATCTCTTTATTTTCTAATGTATCTGAAAAAGACGTATTTTCATGCCATGATGCAGAATCAATACTGATGGTGCCACAAATGCTGTATGATCAAGGAATAATAGATGTGATCTTCAAAAAATTTGGTAAGATAGGGCTTGTAAATACCTCAGCTAACTGGGACAAGTGGAATACAATAGTCAACTCGTTTGTAAGTGCGAAAGGCCAAGTAAGAATAGCAATGGTTGGTAAATATGTCAAACTGGCCGATAGCTATGTGAGTGTGAACCATGCACTCAAACATGCAGGAGCAAGGATTGGTAAAGAAGTAGCAATAGATTGGATAGATTCTGAAGAGATAAATGGCAACATTGACAAACTTTTGCAATATAATGGAATCATTGTGCCAGGCGGATTTGGGGAGAGGGGCTCCGAAGGTATCATAAAAACAGCAAACTTTGCGCGAGAAAAAGATATCCCATACCTTGGCATATGCTTTGGGTTTCAGCTAGCAGCTGTTGCATTTGGGCGCCATGTGTGCGATTTAACAAATGCAAATTCGACTGAGATTAATCCAAATACAGAATATCCGGTAATTGATCTGCTTCCAGAACAAAGATTTGTTGAAAACAAAGGCGGCTCTTTGAGACTAGGTACAAACGAGATAAAAGTAGAGGACAATACACTAGGATTTAGGCTTTACAAATCGGGCACCATCTTCAAAAGACATAGACATAGATACGAATTTA
>JASHOW010000067.1 GCA_030038445.1 Nitrosopumilaceae archaeon | reverse complement strand
AATCAGCAAGATCATATTAAAAAATCCTAATGTTGCTAGTAATGCTGTAACAATTAGTGAAAATGGTGGAATTCCAATAGTAGGAACATTTGTAGATGGAAAAAATTCACAATTAGTTGTCACTGTATATGACAAATCTCCACTATCCATAGATACCTATGAGCAAAGAGTAAAAGCAATAGTAGGAGATATTCCAATGAGGGTAGAATTTGGGTAACATTCAATTTCTCAATGGCGGGTCGAATAGTTGTTCATCTCAGACAAGTAATTGTGATCCTGTAATTGGAGGACTTCAAGTTGTACCATCAAATGGTGCATCTACTGATACCACGCTTGGACTACCAGTATACAATAACGCTGACAGTGAAGGATTCATCATGGCAGCACATGGAGTAGATTCTTCTAATTGTGGAACTACAGGTACAACAATTAACCAAGGAGGCACTGCTGTTGGTACAGTTTCTAGTAACCCACCCAGTTCAGGTAGCAGAGAAAGTGATTCTGCCTTTGTATTACTCAACAATAGCACACAACAGTTCTCGGCTTATGAAATCTATGCTGGAAGCGACTCATATTGGTATGCATCGTCCATGGTTCCTTCAAGTCAACAAAGCTATCAAACACAGGTGGCCATGCAAGGACTGACTAGTGGTTACCAGACTGGGTACATCGCGTCATCCGGAACTGTAAGTATATCAGGTGATATATGCAATAGCAGTGGCATGAATTTCATGATAGCTAACATAACACCACATGGTGGTGATAGTGGTGCACCCGTATTTACTCCTGCAGACTCGAATGGTAATGTTGCCTTTTATGGTATTGCAGTAGCAAAATACGTATCAGGAAGCAACACGTACCTAGCATATAGTCCATGGGATTTCATACAAAACGATCTTGACGTACACTAGGGATTCATGACCTCCTCCCAACTTTTTTTGTACATATAGTTACTGTGATTAAAATTTGTTAAATGCTTATCTCGTTATGAGATTTATTTTGATAGACATTAGAGATATAATTGTTAGTTGGAATATTTTTATATGTCAATACAGGACAATTTTTTTAAATGATTGTACTAAAAAGTATTTGAAATTACAATGAAAATATTGTGGATTGTATCACTTGTAATTTGTTCCATTTTTACATCACCTAATGTTAATGCAATTCTTCCCCCATTACAACAAATGAGAAACGGAATACAAGTCCAAGATATAAAATGCGAGAAACCACTTCTATTGTTTTTTAGTGCTAGTCAATCTCCCGTATGTTTGACTCTTACAACCGCTGAAGATTTGTCACACAGAAACTGGTTGGCTACTAACTCCACCTTATATGATGATATTGTTCTCAACAAGACAAAGGAGTTTGCTCTTTCTAGTCCTACTTTTAATACTTTTGGAATTAAAAAACTCTTTTCATAGACTCGAATTTTACATGTGATCTGAATTTTGTTGAACTATGTCTTACCCAAGTTTTCTTTGATGCAACGCATGCAGGTTACGGTAATGGAACAACTTCATTCGTCTCATCAAATCAAATAATTCATCATAACATAGCAGTTAGAATTTATGACACAAATCAGGTAGAGTGTGCAGTGATTGACGGAATATGGGATGAACTAAATCAAAGACCGCTTGAAAAGAACAATCCTATTTGTGGATGGTTATACGGTTTCAAAGGAGGCTTCCCTTAAACATGATTCTTCTTGTTGAAAGTGAATTATCTTCATGAGATTAGAATTACCATTAGGTATTATATTGTTGAATGCGACAAAGAACAAAGGAAACTTTACTAATGGTTATTAGACAAATTCTAAATTTATTTCTGTAAACTTTGGTTAATATGATTAGTTTATTCACGTATATGGTTTGATACAAAGACTGATCAGATTGTTAGATATTCACACATCAAAATGTATTTATCAAAAAAGACGCACCTGAACTTATGCAATTAAGATTTATACTAATTATCTCCTTTGCAGTACTGTTACCAATAGCGGTTTTTGTGATAATTTATAAAAATTCATACATGGCGGTAGAACATGAAAACGTGTTTATTCCGACAGACCAGAAAAGATTGGTTGAATTGGCATTGTCTAACCAAAGAGTAACACAAGCACTTGGAAATAGGCCATATCATGTCTATTTTGATTATGGAGCCGTCATTCCTAATATGGGAGCCCCATTCACAGATACAATCATCAAATTCATTTTCGATAATAACTCATATGTATTGGTTAGAGAAAATCTATCTCAAAATAAGATAATAAGTGTCCAATTAGGAAACTAGAACATTCTACTTGTCTACATAATTGGTGAAAGACGAGATTTTGAGCATGAACAGGGAGTTTGAAGATATACGGTCGTGCTCTGGTGGAAAGGGCGTTTAAGCTTAAAGTGCTTCATGTCAATTATGTTTAAAATTATTGCCAGGACTGGCTGAAGGTTCTTACGAGTCTTGCCCGCTAAAAAAATACACTACCACCAGATCCTCGGTATTGCCATGAAAATGATGTGCTACATCTTTTGCTACAAAGTATGACATTCCGTCAGATACTGCATATTGTTTTCCTTCAATATCCAAAAAACCATCACCCCTGACCACATAGTATACCTCGTCGCTTTCATGCGGTTCCTGCGTATCCTTCTCCCCAGGTTTTAGCTCCAGTATTCCCGCCGCAATGTTTTGCCTGTTAAGAAAGGTGTGAAAATACGATCTTTCTTTTGCAAGATTTTTCAGATATTGGTTGGTGTCAAACGCTATCTTCAACGTTTGACACTGAGTATCTGATATTAATGACTGTAACTGTTAGAGTCTGGCTTTCTTATCTTTTCTTCAAACTTTGCGATAAGGTGTGCAATCTTTGAATTCTTGCCCTCATCTTTTCTTAGCAGATAGTACAGCTCTTCTGTAGCTGCATGATAATCCAC
>JASHOW010000066.1 GCA_030038445.1 Nitrosopumilaceae archaeon | reverse complement strand
TAGATACGAATTTAATCAGAAATATCTGGACATATTCAACACAAACGGACTAAGATTTTCTGGGTATAGTGACAACAAAAAACGTATGGAAATTCTTGAGATACCTAGTCATAAATTCTATCTTGGTGTACAGTTTCATCCAGAATTCAGTAGTAGACCTGGATACCCAGAGGAATCCTTTGAGGCATTCATAAAAGCAGCTTCTAGTACCTGATCATTTTGGAACTTCGTAGATTCGTTGCCTAGTATCTCGAAGCGAAACTCTTCTTTTAACGTACCCCTTATCAAGCAGGTGTCTGAGGGCCAATCTTACAGTTCTGTCTGGAAGTAGTGTTTTCAAAGACAGTTCTTTTTGGCTAAGTGCTCCTTCGTATTCCAAGGTTTTGAGTAGCAACTTTGAACTTGGTGGCATGTTTAGAAGTTCATCAGCAAGTTTTACTTTTTTTGTCAAAGCAGAGACTGTAGTTGAATCCTTTTTCATGCGAATTATATTAGCAGGTTGTGGAAATTTTGTGCATTCTACAATCTTGTCTACTTTAAACCTGTCCTTTCCGTCCATTACTACTTCGCATCGTAGGCTAGAGAATATATCGTCAATTTCAATGAAGCTGTCTTCTGGAACTATCAATGGACGTCGTGTTATGTCAAGTGAGTTTACTGATACAATGCCAAATACCTTAGAGCCTTGATATATTGCTGGCCCTCCAGCAGACATGGAATATGCTGAGGAGCCTATAGGGGTGGAGACAATTAATCCATCACTGCTGTCATGCCAGAATTCTTCCCCATTTACGCGTAAAACATGTTCTACCAATGTTGCACTTTTTGAAGAGAAAATGGCCACATCGTTTAATGCTGGATAGACATTTTTTCCATCAATTTTAATTCCAACTCTAGTCAGATGTTCTATTGTAAAATCACCTTTTTTTAGTCTATTAAGATAAGTCGGAAATTCCTTTAGGTCAGTCTGGGCAAGATAACCGCTTGACTCAAACTCATTGATTCCTAAAACTGGTATGGTGTTATTCATAAAACGATGAAAATACGACCTTACTCCGCGGTCTCCACCAGTCACAATCACATAATCTATCTCTTTTCCAAATGTTTTGTTAGTAAGAAGACCAGATTCTATCCCATGAGTTTCAAGTGATAGTTTAATCGATTTTACTGTCTGGTCTTGATCTTGGCTATAGATGGCTACTTTCATAATAAAGATTGAACCTTGCACAATAAAAGCCTAAACTTGTGAGAACTTTACAAGGTTGTACAGATAAGCGGCGTTTTGTTGTATAGTCCCAGAATTTGGTATTTTTGACAAGCCCGTGGCTTTTGTCTCTAATGCTGCTTGTGCAGCTCCAACTGCAAAACAGACAGCCCACAAAGAATCTTTTTCTTTAAGATACGAACATGCAAAGGCTGCACAAAATATATCGCCAACACCTGTCGTGTCTCCAATTTTCATGTTTGGAATATGTAAGTGATACAGTCTATCATTGGCCAACATTGTAATATCTTGTCGATTAGTGTAAAGAACATGTTTTACTCCTTTCTTTTGCAATGCAAGCATGGCATCTTTTTCTCGTAATCCTGTGAGATAGAATGCTTCATCTGGATCTGTCTTAATTGCAGTTATTTTTGAAATATCAAGCAATGTCTTTTCTAGATATATCTTACCGTCATTGCCAACGCGACGCAGAAAACCTTGTGGGTCAAGCATAAAAAAATTAGAATCTTCTCTTATTTTATCTAGTATTTCTTCAGATACCTCATCAAAGACAGGACTTACTATAAAGCCATCTGCATCAGAGTTATTGAATTCTACTGGCTCACATTTTGCTTTAAGATATAACTCACGCTCTATGCCGAGAATTTTCAAGAGAAATTTCGTAGTTGGAATCCCAGAGTATGAGTCCTGAGAAAGAAATAATCCTTTATTTTCAAGGTCAGGTTTGAATTTAAAATCAGGACCAATCCTAGTATGAAGGGCGACGTCGAACTTCATATTTTTTGCTGTAGCGCCACAGTAAATAGCTGGCCCGCCTGGAGTTTCCACAACTTGGTTATTTTGTGATATCTCATCTATGGTACAGTGTGACAATATGGCTAGTTTCATCTATTATACCCAGATATCTTTCCATTTAGTCTTTTTTCTGGCTATGTTTTTGAAGACAAGATAGACAGATTATCTTGCGCTTGTCTACGATAACCTCTACGTTAGACCTTAGGCATACGTGACACAAGCCTTGCATATGTATTCTAGTTTCATGTGCCTTAAATTTATTGACGAATAATCAAAAGGCTATTATAAAATTGGCCAACCAAATGCGTTTATTTATAGGCATATCACAGGTACTTTATGCCATTAAAGCGTGCAAGTAGAGGAAGAAAGAAAGGTGGCAAAGGATCTTCTGATCGTATTCAATGCACTAACTGCGGAGCTACTGTGCCACGAGATAAGGCAAAGAAGGTAACCTCAAGGTTGAACTTGGTAGAGCACAGCTTGGCAAAAGAGCTTAGAGCGCAGGGAGCCTATATTGCAGCGCCTACAGTGTTAAAGTATTATTGTATTTCATGTGCAGTACACTTTGGCATATTAAAGATCAGATCAGCAGATTCTAGGCGCCAGACAGGCAGACTGCGCTAGTCATTGATCTTTTTTGCCGTAGCAACTATTCTTTGGATCAAAGTGATTCCTGCAATGATGATCACTATTATTACTGCATAATTGAGAAAAACTGCTCCTGCCATTCCAATCAGTGCAATGACAAGTAGTCTCTCTGCTCTTTCACCTATCCCAATTCCTTGTAGCTGCACACCTAGAGATTCTGCTCTTGCTCTGGTGTAACTTACAAGTAGCGACAATGCAATTGCCAAAAGAACTAGATATCCTTCAGAGTAATTCCCAATTAAGATTCCAAGAAATATTGCTACTTCTGCAATCTTGTCAAAGACTGAATCAAGAAAGGCCCCCTTCTTTGATGCCTTACCAGTAATTCGTGCTACTTGTCCATCAACAATATCAAAAAATCCAGATACCAACAACAAGGTTCCACCAATTACAAAGGAATACTGTAGATGAATTCCGTAAACTATTGCAGATGCAAAAGCAAATCCAAGTCCAACTGCTGTCCAGAAATTTGCAGAGAGGCCAGTAGAAGCAAAGGCTTGCCCTATATTCTGAAGTATTGGTTTTAGTCTTTCCCTGAAATTGTTTAGCATCTTGACTCTCAATTCTTCTTTGGAATTAAAGCGTTTATGCCCCAAATAGATTAAAAATGCTCAAATAATATAGTGTAGAATGGGTCTCATGGGAATTATAGCAAAAGGTGCAAAATGCAACGTTATAGGTTGCGATAAAGATGGGGTTCGCTCTTTGACTACTTCCAAGGTTGAGGGTACTGGATTAAGCATCTCGGGGGGGAAAAAAACTGTACTGTGTAAAGAACACTATAAAGAATGGAAGAAAGCCACCAAGGATGAGCGAGATGTTGAAAGAGCCAGATACGACAGGTTTTAGGCTAAAGTAAAACTATCTCTGATTCTTAATTTGTATCATATCCTTCGTTTTGAAGACAGGATACAAAATGCCAAACAGGTAAGAAAAACTAAAATTTTATCCAAAAATGAAACCAGGCCAATGTTAAAAACAAGAGCCTTTATAATGCCCCAATTTGTCAAACAATCCGATGAAGTCAAAACAAACGGGCGCACTATTTGGTGTTTTGGCTCTAGTTGCCATTATTGCAATAGCTCCACAGGCTTTTGCTACTGGCCAGGTTACAATCAGTAAAGGCGCAAGCTTGACAGGTAATGCCACAGCTTGTGGAACAACTAACTGTTTTGATCCAAATGTTGTAAATATCAACGTTGGTGATAGCGTGACTTGGACAAATGCTGATACTGTAGGACACACTGCAACAAGTGGACAACCATCAGACAATACAACCGGTACTGTCTGGGACAGCAGTTTGATCAAAGCTGGAGGTACGTACACATCTCCGCCTTTCACAACCGCTGGAACGTACAACTATTTCTGCCAAGTTCATCCATGGATGACTGGACAGGTTATTGTTGGAACCGCAGCTGCAACTAGTTCAACACCTACCGCACCAGCAAGCAGTTCGGGTAGTAGCACATCGTCAGGAAATCAGACGGTGCCCGAATTTGGTCCAGTGGCGTCACTGGTTCTTGTGATTGCAATTATTAGTGCCATCGTATTCACCTCAAAGACTAGAGGATTACCAAAACTCTAGATCTCCATTTTTCATTTTTCATTTGCGTGTTCTTCACTTTTGTTAAAATATGCACTAATCAAATTTTTGTGATTGATAGATAATTTCTGTTGTGCATTGGATTTTTTTCATGCTTGACAGATAAAGACACGCGGGCTTCATTTTACGAGGTTTTGTGACATTATACAACAGCTAGTTTTACTTCTATTGCATGATGTCGCGAAACTTGATTGTGCATATCTGCATGAGATTTTTCTCTGAAAACCAAGTTACACCTATAACATTTCCATGCGGTTGTGTTCATATACCCGTCTTACGATTTTCATATAAAAGGCACTATGATTCAGACTATTGATAAGATCATATGGTTTGATCAAAAAAATTAGATGAATTTTATTTAAACAAAGTTGTTGATGTGACAAACATTTGTCTACGCTTGACACATAGTATTTTAATGCCAACCATTGATTTGAGATAAATGCGGCCTTTTAAGTTAGACAAGTGGGATCTAAGTGAACTTGTAACTGATCCATATTCGCCTGCATTTACCAAGAGGCTTGAACAGATAGAGTCAAAAGTGAGAAAATTTGAAAAAAATAAAGATATCTTATCTGCCAATATTTCAGAAGAAAATTTTTTCATGTTGCTTCATTTCCTAGAAGAAATAATAGAGAAATTCAGTGTTGTTTCAGGATATGCATCATTAGAATATTCATCTGATACCCAATCTGATAAAACCACGTCTCTTCTTACCAAAATGAGAAAATTTGGAGCAGAAATTGACAATCGAACATTATTTTTTGATCAATGGTGGAAGAAACAACTTGATGAAAAAAATGCTCAGAGGTTAATGCAAAAAACGGGTGAACTTCATGAATTTCTCAGACATAAAAGAACTCTGGCTCGATATTCCCTATCAGAACCCGAAGAAAAGATAATAAATACGCTAGATGTCACAGGCCATTCTGCTCTTGTAAAACTATATGACAAAATTACTAATGCGTTCCAGTTTACTGTAAGAATTGACGGCAGAACAAGAACATACACAAGAGAGGAACTTACTCAACTTGTAAGAAGTCCGAAAGCAAAGACTAGAGAAGTTGCATACAAAGCACTTTTGTCACAATTTGACAAGAACAAAGGGGTGTTAGGTGAGATATATCAAAATATTGTTCTAAATTGGAAAGACGAATGCATCAGTATTCGTGGATATTCATCCCCGATATCTGTCAGGAATATAGGAAATAACATAGACAATAAAACCGTTGAATCTCTTGTTTCCGTATGCAGAAGAAATTCGGGCGTCTTTCAGAGATTTTTTTTGCTAAAAGCGCGCCTTATGAAAATAAAAAAGCTTCGAAGATATGATCTATATTCTCCGATTCATAAAAAAGAAGAAAAGAGATACTCGTATGACAAGGCAGTCAAGACAGTACTTCAAACTCTTCATGATTTTAGTCCTAGTTTAGGAGAATTTGCAAAAAGAGTATTTGTAGAAAATCATGTAGACTCGCAGATAAGAATTGGAAAGAGAAATGGAGCATTCTGCAGTACGATAACACCAAAAATAACTCCATTTGTTTTGCTAAATTTCAAAGGAAGAACTAGCGATGTCTTCACTATGGCTCATGAGTTGGGTCATGCCATACATAGCATGGCTGCTTCAGGTAAATCAATTTTCATACAAGAAGCACCACTGCCTCTGGCAGAAACAGCGTCTACTTTTTCAGAAATGTTGTTATTTGACAAGATCCTAAGCCAAGTATCTGAAAAAGAACAACAATCAATTCTAGTTGAACATATCGATGATCTGTATGCCACTGTGGGAAGACAAGCTTACTTTACGGTTTTTGAAGTTGCTGCACATCAAAAAATTGGAGAGAATGCAACGGTACAAGACATATCTGATGAATACATGAGAATCCTAAAAGAACAATTTGGAACTTCACTTACTATTTCGCCAGATTTTGCAGTTGAATGGACATGTATTCCACACTTCTTTCATTCTCCTTTCTACTGTTATTCGTATTCCTTTGGAAATTTATTATCACTATCATTATTCCAGCGATACATAAAGGAAGGAATGTCATTTGTGCCTATTTATACGCAAATCCTCTCTGCTGGAGGAGCAGTAAAGCCTGAAGAATTACTCAAAAAATACAACATTGACATAACCTCTGAAAGATTCTGGCAGGAAGGATTTGATTATATTGAAAATCAGATTCGAAGGCTTGACAAGACAATAGATTAAAATCGTCTGGCAGTCAGGCGCCCCCAACTGCCAGACATGTTCCCCTACGGTTTGAACCGATGTCAACCACTAGAACAGGCCATTATAATTTAAACTATTGGAACAGATCTAAAACTATTTTATTTTATAATACTAATGATTTGTAAGTGAAATACCCCAGATGTTGTAATAAAGAGTCAGAGTATTTGATCACTTACGATTGTGGTCCAGATCCTCAAGAGACCATGTTAGTATGCAAGGAACATTTCAAGGAAGAGCCATTTCAGAGATTTGCAGTCAAAGTGGAAAAGTTACGTGGGTAGACTTAATAATTCGGGTTTAAAAAAGGCATTCAAATGAGATTCTATGTTGCAATTTTATTAATTTTCATATTTGCGATGAGTACAATTACATACGCACACGCGCAACATCCACAACTTGCAACATACCGCGAGACTGCTCAAGTGCTAGTTGATGAAAAAATACAGAATCAAACTACTGCATTTATCACGCTTAGCAGTACAAGTCCTCTTGAGATGCGTGTTCCTACTGATCTAGACGAGAAAATTGATGATACTACCAATGTTACTGCTGTAGCTATAACTAATGCAGATCAATGTGTAGAGGGAGTTAGTGATCAGACCTGTGTCATCATAACCATAAACTCACCTTCACTGATAGAATCCTATAACATCACAAAGATACAAACCACAGCACATGCAATTGGTGATACGTTGATCAATGACATCAATAAAGCATTTCTAATTGATGCGTCGTTTTGGTCCGTATACGTACAGCCTAAAGGAGAATATAGTAGCGTTCTTGGTACCTCAGGTGCGCTGCAGGGAAATAGAACTATAGAAGTGGTCTATGTTGCGCCACAACTCAAGTCATCATATTTGTTTGATCAATTGACATCATTACTCATACCAACCCAAATACGAGGCGCCGGTGGTTTTTACGATGTCGCAAAGGTAATGGCAAACTCGGCTAATTCTACGGTTACTTTTGCAATAACTCCCACTACATCTAACAATCAGTCACTCTACCAATTGCAAGTATCTGCTCATACTCCAATTAAGGGCAAAATCACTACAATCAGACCATTAGATTTCTTTGGTATCAGTCAGCTAAATAGATCATCATATTTTAGCGGGGGCTTTTTCCCTCTTAATTCACTTTTTGAGATTTCGATCTTATCAAATAATTATACTACTGCAATAACAAATCACGGTGGAAATATAGTTCCTACAAACAGTCAAGGCATACCAACAGATCTTACCAAATCAGGCTGGGTATTTGATCCTGGTACTGGCCCAGCCATTACTGGAATTTACCTCTTTGGAACAACAACAAATGTAACAAATGACGACTTGGCAGTTACGGTAGGAACCATCAGTCAGGTAACCCAACCACTAACAAACTCAAGTACAACCGGATTTTCTAGAACTTCACCTGACTACTCTACGTATATTGTCATAGGGATTGTGGTTGCAGGCGGTGCCGCAGTTTATCTCTACATGAAAAGAAGATAGCGACCTACAGTATCAGAACAGCTGCAGCAAAGACTGTTGTCCACCTACCCTGTGGATCTCCAACAGCACTTTGAGTAATGTTTCTTGTTTTGTATATCTGGCCAGATATTTTCCATTGTTGTTTCTTTTCATCCCAACTCCTGTTTACGTCAAATTCTATTCCAAGTGATGAGGCTAACATTTGAGCAGCAATATCCTCAGCATATTCTCCAGCCTCTTTTTCGGTTTCACCAAATGAGTGATATTCAGACAGATATCCATATTTCGTTTTGTCCTTGGGCTCTGCAATCCCTACAGAAGCGGCCAGAAGCCTATGTGGTTCGTTAGTCTCATTTCTTGCATAAATTACAAACTGCACACTACCGGGTCGTATCAACTTGAGACCTTCTGCTTTGGAGATTAGTTTTGCGCCTGGTGGGAAAATGCTGGAAATCAATACTATGTTAGTACCAGCTATTCCGGCATCACGTAGTGCATATTCAAAGCTTGTTAGCCTATCAGGATGAACGCCCTTACCTCTGGTAAGGAATAGCTTTTTTGCGACAAGATCTATCACGATTCCACTCTAATTTTGGATCTTTAAAAATTTATTGAAAACAAGCGGAAATCAGTTTAAAGATTGTAATGCCTGCATAATTTCTTGTCCATGTGATTTGGCATCAACATCGCGAAATATCTTGGTAATTTTTCCATCTTTATCAATGATAAAGGTGGAACGTTTTGCAAGGCCCGCCAAATTTAGTCCTGCATAGTTTTTACACACAGATTTTGTCGTGTCGCTTAGGTGCAGATATGGGATTTTATACTCGTCAACAAACTTCTTTTGGTCTTCAACAGTGTCTACAGATATTGCAAAAAGCTCTCCGTTTTGTTCAACAATCTTAGGATATACACGTATTATGGCTTCTGCCATCTGGAAGACTTTTTTTGACGGACAGGCAAACAGATGATTCTTTGGGTAAAAACACAAGACTATTTTTCTTCCTTTAAAAGAGCCAAGTTTTATAATGCTTCCATCGTTAGCAGTAAGCTCAAAATCAGGTGCAATATCGCCTTCCTTCATACTTATGCTTTGGTGTATGGGTTTAAGACTATTTTGGATTTAAAGGGTTGTAATTAGATCAGATATGATTTTTTGAAGTTTTTCTTATAGCGTTTTACTGAATCGAGTACTATCTTTTTTGCGTTTGTAGCATTCCTCCACCCTACAATATCGACTTTCTTTCCCTCAAGCTGCTTGTATACCTGAAAGAAGTGGGCTATCTCCTTTAGATGATGACTTTCCAAATCAGATATATCTTTTAGGCCTGTGTACCGTGGATCATTTTTTGCTACGCAGAGAATCTTGTTGTCCATTTTGTTGGAATCCTTCATTCGTAGCAGGCCAATAGGTCTTGCCTCTATTAGGACTCCTGGAAAAGTAGGATTTGTAACCAGAACAAGAGCGTCCAACGGATCACCGTCTTCGGCATAAGTCTGAGGAATTATTCCATAATCTCCTGGATAATACAAGGGGGAAAAAAGAACCCGATCTAGTTTGATGATGTTATTTTTTTTATCATATTCGTATTTGTTTTGAGAACCCTTTGGAATCTCCACTATGACGTTCAAGATTGTTGGTACCTTTGGGCCTGTTTCGATATCATGCCATAAATCCATAACAATTACTGTCACCCAAGAAGCCTAATTTAATTGCCATCAAGCAGACAGACAGTTTATTTCACATATTTTTTTAGTTTTTTGATTCACGTATATTATTTTTGAATCATATATCAGAAACCTAGGAAAAATTTATTATCCTTCAATAAACATTCAAATAATTGCGGACTAGAAAATGAGGGAATACAGATAAGAATTCTAAAAGATGTAAGTTAGAACATGAAAGCAGCATATGTAAAAAGCCCATCCAATGTTGAGATCAAAAATGTTGAGAGACCTCATGCAGGGGATAATGATCTCGTAGTAGCTATGAGGGCATGCGGGGTGTGTGGATCTGATCTTGAAAAGATCTATGGACAATACAGTCAACCATCAATGAGACTTGGCCACGAGCCATCTGGGATCATAGCTGAAGCTGGCTCCAACGTAAAAGAATTCAAAAAAGGAGACAGAGTTTTTGTGCATCACCACGTGCCATGCTACTCATGTTATTTTTGCCTACATGGAAATGAGACGATGTGCCAAAAGTATTCCGAGACAAATTTAAGTCCATGCGGACTTGCAGAAGAGTTTCTTGTACCAGACTGGAATGTAGCCCACGGAGGGATAATAAAACTACCAGATCACATAAGCTTTGATGAGGCATCTATGATAGAACCCCTTGCATGTTGCATTAGAGCATGGAATAAAGTCAAGTTTAGACAAGGAGACTCGGTTGCCATACTTGGAGCAGGACCAACCGGCATGATGCATGTAATGCTAAGCAAGATTTTTGGAATGAAAGATATCTTCTGTTTTGATATAAATGACTTTAGACTGGGTTTTGCCAAGCAGATTGGGATAACCTCAGCAATTCATTCTTCTGATCCCCAAGCGTATCAAAAAGTTCTGTCAGGTACTCAAGATAGAGGAGTTGATGTGGTAATAGTTGCCACCGGAAGCTTGAATGCAATTTCCCAGTCAATAGACATTGTTCGAAAAGGTGGAACTGTAATTCTCTTTGGAGTACCCACTAAGGATGCAAAAATATCTATTGACATCAGCAAAGTGTACTCAAAAGAGATAACTATAACACCAAGTTATGCTGCTTCAGAACCTGATACAAATGCTGCGTTTAAACTCATTGAAGAAAAAAAAATTAATGTAAATAGATTGATCACACATAGATTCAATCTTCTGGAATCTGCCAAGGCTCTAGAGTATGCTCATCAAGGAAATGATTCAATGAAAGTAGTTGTTACAAATTCAGAAAGGCTTAACTAAGGCAAATTTTTTGGAAGAAGATATGGACTGGGGATTGAAAAATCGCCTTGCGCGGATAATAAAACCATACGACAATCGTGGGGTAATGCTTGCTGTAGACCACGGTTATTTCCTAGGGCCTACAGAAAGACTTGAAGAGCCAAAGAAGACCATTTCCCCATTGCTGCCTCATGCAGATTCTCTAATGCTAACTCGTGGAGTTCTGCGTACCTCCGTTGACGCAGGCTATCCAATACCAGTTGTGCTCAGAGTTTCAGGCGGTTCCAGTATAATTGGTAAAGATCTATCAAATGAAAAGATAACAACATCAATCAAAGATGCAATCAAGCTAAACGTATCAGCACTCGCGATGTCAATATTTGTTGGTGCACCTTATGAACACGAGTCTCTTGTAAGTCTTGGTAAACTTGTAAATGAAGGTGAAGAATATGGAATACCAGTTCTTGCCGTTACCGCAGTCGGAAAAGAATTAGAAAAGAGAGATGCAAGATACTTGAGTCTTGCATGTAGAATTGCTGCAGAGTTTGGCGCACATTTGGTCAAGACATATTATTGTGATAACTTTGAAAAGGTTGTAAGATCTTGCCCAGTGCCTGTAATCATTGCAGGAGGGCCAAAGTTAGCAACTGAATTAGACGCCCTAAAGCTTACTTTTGATGCAATACAGGCAGGTGCTGCCGGAGTTGACATGGGAAGAAACATTTGGCAATCGGATCATCCAGTGCCAATGATCAAAGCAGTAAAGGCAATCGTACATCAAAACGCAACGGTAAAGGAAGCCCAAGATGTATTTAACAGACTAAAGAGTATTGAAAAGACAGCCAAGCCGGTTATCAAGTCTAAGACGAAATCTTAGACAGATGCAGATGCACGATCTTCCATTTTTGTGACTTGGTTAGAACAAATGTGCCCCTGCTTTCCATCGAGAAGTGCTGTCCTCGGAAGCTGTAATTGTCTACAATCATCCCTGTTTGCAATATGGTAAAGGTCACCACTGCACAATTATCAAATATATCTACACGTGTGTTTTTAATTTCATATTCATAATCAGATATGCTAACAAATCGCAGTTGTTGCAGCGCGATGGTAGTTGCATAGTCCTTGAGGTCTAATGGTGGAACATCGCTGTAGCTTGAGAATCTCAGGTCATCAAGCTGGATTACACCTAGCGGTGCAAGATTTTTTGTCTTTCCGGTATCAAAGAAGGTTGCAAGTATGCCCAGTATCTCGTCTTTATCTCCCAAAATCGAATATTGCTTCAGAGAATTCTAGTTTAAGTCTTGTGAAATAATGAGAGAATTGGCTACCGTATTGAGATGTTTACATGGTACCAGTGCTCTTTTTAGCGATTTGTTTGTTTTTACCAGTAATATTTATAACTTATATCCGATGAAAAACCATAGACAAATGAAGTTAGGAGGCTCGACAAGTATTTCTGGTATTCTGCTGTTAGTCGACCTTCTGCTGTAGACTACAGCAAATCATTCGGAGCTAAAAAAATTATGGAAAAAATGTCAGGTGCTAGATCTTTAATGGTTGCCCTAGAGAAAGAGGGTGCAAACATAGTCTTTGGACTACCTGGAGGTGCAAATCTTCCAATTTACGATGAGCTATACAAGAGCAATATCAGACATATACTTGTCAGACATGAACAGTCTGCATCTCATATGGCCGATGGTTTTGGAAGAGTAAGCAGGAGGCCAGGGGTGTGTTTTGCAACCTCAGGACCTGGGGCAACAAACATTGTAACAGGAATTGCAACAGCGCAAGCTGATTCATCTCCAATGATAGCAGTAACTGGGCAGGTTCCAACAAAAATGATTGGTAGGGATGCATTTCAGGAAAGCGACATAATTGGCATTACAAATCCAATAGTAAAATATGCATTTCAGCCAATGACTGCGTCAGAAGTTCCTGAGATGGTGAAAAAAGCATTTTATATTTCAGCTACCGGCAGGCCAGGACCAGTTCTAATTGATATTCCAAAAGACGTTCAACAGAACGAAGCGGAGATGACTTTTCCATCTGAAGTCAAGATACGAGGATATCATCCATGGGTTGACCCAGATATTGGAAAAATCGAGAGAGCAATAGATATGTTACTTTCTTCTGAAAGACCAGTCATTTTAGCGGGAGGAGGAGTAATAATTTCTAGCGCTTTTGCGGAACTTCAATCAATAGCAGAACTGTTGATGATTCCAGTGGTCACAACATTTAAGGGAAAAGGAGCGTTTCCGGAAAATCACCCACTTTCTTTGGGACCAATAGGAATGCACGGTCATGCAGAAGCGAATAAAATAATGGTGGAAGCAGACTGCGTGCTTGCATGCGGTTCTAGATTCTCAGATAGATCTGTAGGAACGTTTGAAGAATTTGAAAAGAATCTTAAGATAATACACATGGATGTAGACCCAGCTGAGATAGGAAAGAACCAGACAACCCACGTGGCAGTGGTTGGAGACCTCAAGGCATCGCTTAGGATAATGGTAAAAATGCTAATCCAGAAAGCCATCAAGCGGAGCGGAGACAACACATGGCTAAAACGAGTAAATGAGACAAGGGAGTACTTTAGGCAAAACCTAAAGATTCATCCGCATCCGTTGGGTGCATCAAAGGTATTAAGAAAACTAAGAGAGGTCCTCCCTGCGCAATCAATTGTAACAACGGAGGTAGGCCAACACCAGATGTGGGCATCGTTGTTTTTTGATGTAATACATCCTGGGACTTTCTTTAGTTCTACAGGCCTTGGCACCATGGGGTGGGGATTTCCAGCAGCAATTGGGGCCAAAGCAGCCAAACCGGATGTTCCAGTAGTAGATATTGCAGGAGAGGGAAGCTTTAACATGACTGAAAATTCGCTTGCTGTATCTGTGCTAGATAACTTGCCTGTCATTGTATTTTTGTTAAACAACTTTTCGCTTGGAATGGTTGCACAGTGGCAACGAACGTTCTATGACAGGCGCATGATTGGAATAGACCTCAAAAATTGTCCAGACTATGTCAAGCTAGCTGAGTCTTACGGAGCTCAAGGTATAAGAGCAGAGAATGTAGATGAGATTGGAAAGGCAGTTCAAACTGCGCTCAAGAGTAACATAGCAACAGTCATAGACATACCAATTGATCCACAAGAAGATGTGTTACCGTTTGTAGCTCCTGGAACACCGCTCAAGGACATGATCTTGCCTTCATAGGAGTTTCCATGTGGTCAATAATTTCCGTGCTTGTAGAAAACAAACCTGGAGTATTATTCAAGGTTACACATTTGTTCAGGTCAAGAAACTACAATATAGATAGCATATCAGTTGGAGTGACAGAAAATCCCGAGTTTTCAAGAATGACTCTGACAACATCTGCCGATGAAAAACAACTCAGTCAGATAATCAAGCAGCTTGACAAAATGATAGACACTGTAGAAGTAAAACTATTAGATGAGAGAAAGAGTATATATCGTGAATTAGTATTAATGAAGATAAAAATCACAAAACCATCAGACATAATGGAGATAACTGATCTCGCAAATGCCTTCAAATGCAACGTGCACGACGTAAGAAAATCATCAATAATTATCGAGATTACGGCCACACCAGACAGAATTAACGCATTTGAGGATTTAGTAAAGGGATATGGTGTACTTGAGACAACAAGAACTGGGATTTGCGCACTAGAAAGAGGTACAAACAATGAAAGTTAGAATTTTTGATACCACCTTAAGAGATGGCGAACAGACACCCGGCGTTGCGTTGACGCCTGATCAAAAACTTGCCATTGCGCAAAAGTTAGATGAGCTTGGAGTTGACGCCATAGAGGCTGGATTTCCAATAATCTCAGATGGTGAGAGAAAGGCAGTAAAAGATATAGCTCATGCCAGCCTACGCGCAGAGATTTGTGGACTGGCAAGAACTGAGAAAAAAGATATCGATGCTGCAGTAGCAGCAGGTCTAAAGTACATACACACATTCATTGCCACATCTGACATTCATCTAAAATACAAACTAAACCTAACTCGCGAACAAGCAGTAGCAAAAGCAATAGATGCCGTAGAATATGCCAAGTCACTTGGCCTACAGGTAGAGTTTTCTGCAGAAGATGCGACCAGAACTGATAGGGAATTTCTCAAAAAAGTTTTCAAGTCAGTCACAGAGGCAGGGGCAGACAGAATAGACATACCAGATACAGTTGGGTATTCAACTCCACAATACATTGCTGCAATAACCAAGGATGCCATCGATGCCACACATTTACCTGTCAGCGTTCACTGCCATAATGACTTTGGATTAGCAGTAGCAAATGCAATATCTGGAATTCAAGCAGGAGCACAGTGTGCTCATGTTACAATAAACGGGATTGGAGAAAGAGCAGGCAATGCATCTCTTGAAGAATTTGTGATGGCATTACAGTGCCTACAATTTGATAATAAATTTGAGACAAACATCAACTCCAAGCTTCTCTATGAGACATCAAGATATGTCTCAAAGGTAGTTGGAGTCCAAGTTCAACCTAACAAGGCAATAGTCGGAGAGAATGCATTTGGACATGAATCAGGAATACACACGCACGGTGTCTTGAGCAATCCCTTAACATATGAGCCAATCAGTCCAGAACTCGTAGGCAGAACACGATGGTTCCAAGTGGGAAAGCATGCAGGAGCCCATGGCATATCTGCAATGTTAGAAGAATACGGGATTCAGCCAGCCAAAGAGCAAACGCACGAGATACTAGAAAGGGTCAAGAAATTAGGAGACCAAGGAAAACATGTCACAGACGTAGAGCTACTGTCAATTACAGGTGAAGTGATGCACCAGGAAGGACTAAAGAGACTAGTTCATTTAACTGGATTTTCGGTATCCACTGGAATTGGCAACATGCCGTATGCGTTTGTCAAGTTAAATGTAGAGGGAAAAGATTTCATAGGTACAGATTATGGAGTAGGTCCAGTTGATGCGTCGATTAATGCAATACAAAAGATCACTGGAGAGATTGCCAAAGTCAGAATAAAAGAGTACAAGCTTGATTCAATTTCTGGCGGATCAGAGGCATTATGTGAAGTTACAATAAAGGTTGAAGATGCCTATGGCAATCAAGCATCTGCAAAATCAATTGGTGAAGACATTGTGATAACAAGCGTCCAAGCTATGATTGATGGCATAAATAGAATAATGCTCAAAAAAATTCTCAAACAAAAAAACTTGGGACACTAGATGTACAAGATTGCGCTAATAACAGGAGATGGCATAGGTCCCGAGCTATCTGAATCTGTAATAGACGTGCTACATGTGATAAATGACAAAAATGAGTTAAAGTTAGAAGTTAGTATAGTCGAGGCTGGTGATAGCACACTGAAAAAAACAGGTAAGGCGTTGCCTGACTCTACTTTGGACACAATAGAAAGATCTGATGCATGCCTTAAAGCTCCCGTAGGGGAGAGTGCTGCAGATGTCATCGTCTTTCTAAG
>JASHOW010000065.1 GCA_030038445.1 Nitrosopumilaceae archaeon | reverse complement strand
AACAGTGGATGAGGTCAGCGGTTGTCTGCGAGCTTCATATCTAGATAGAAAAAACCCATCTGAAAAAACTCACAAACAGATGCTGTCAAAAATTATGCAAAAGAGTGCATTGAGCATCATGGAAAAACCTGTTGAGGGTCAACTTGACGCTGGTTCTGGCGTACAACTAGTAGGCAGAGCAGAAAGAGTTGAGGATGATGTAGCAATGGTATTCAAGGCAGTTGAGGAATTACCAGAGATGCCATATGCTGAACATTTCATACAACTAAATTCCTATCTGCACATGTTTAACAAGCCAGAAGGCGTGATTGTCTACTTCGACAAGGAAGGAAATGAGATGGAATTCCAAGTTCCAAAAAGTGATAGGCTATTAGGTGAAACAAAACGCAGAGCTCGTATACTGAATACATTACTAAAAAATAACGTAGCTCCTGCCATCGAGCCATCAGAAAGATGCCTTGGCTGTCCACATAATGAGAAGTGTTACTACACATCTGAGGACAAGGTCAAGTGGGGCTTTTGGGCTCGTGGAAAATGGCGTGAACTCAAACCAAAGGATACTATCCTATAACTACAATTTTTTATTCTAATTTTATTTTATGGAATACCTATAATGGATTTTGATTCCTCGTCTCTATACACGATCGAGTTTTCTGGAACCCATTCGTATGGGGTGACTAGGTATTTTCTATCACCAATTATCAATACAACATATTTGTACTTGGCAACTAGGTGTCTTTCTTCATAAGTCAGTAATGCAGATAATGAAATTAATCGAATTGAGCCTGACTTTTGAAGTGTTTCAAAACTTTTACTGTGTTTCCACACTGGGTAGGGAAGACCATCGGCATCCTTTGGTTTGAAAAAATTTGGTTTAATTGCAATCGCAAGACAAAAGGCTAGTGTAAATGCGCCAACAATAAAGTATCTATCTGCCACCATGTTTGGTGATATTACCGCCATGTGTTTTATTCCATATCCCAAGCGGTTAGCTACATACGGAGTAACTAATTGAGTCGTGGCATTGACAGTATGAAATAAAAACATTCCACCGTATGTTATCATGGCGCCTGTAAATGAAAGAAATGTATGCACCACACTCCTCCAAAAAGTGCTCAAGACAAACAATGCAAGCACCGGAATGATAAGAAATTCTGACTGCTGTCTTGCAGATGGGTTTGCCTGGGATGCAAAAATGAAAAGCACCTGCAAGATAAGAACTGCGCCAAAAGTTAACGTGGTCAATAAGAGCCAAAACTGGTTCTTGTGTAGAAACCAAACCTGTATCTTTTCAATAAAAAGCCACCGGTCTTCTGCATATTGACTGCCACTCATACGATCTATTACTTCAAAGTAGAAATTATGTAGTTCTGTATGACATTTCAGTAAACTGAATTTTCTGTATTTTTTAGATAAACCCGAGTCTTAAATGGCTTTGTTGAATCCTTGTGATTATACGTGACCTTTATGCCATGCTCAAAAGGCAATATCTGAATAAAATCAGTTGGTTGCAAAATGTTATCTGTCTCTCTTAGATACTCAACTAATTCCCTTTGTGACATTTTCAGAATTTCTTCTATTTTCTTCCTAGCAGGCTTCAATGTGTTCAGATTTTAGTTCTGGTATATAATGCATCTAGCTACAACTTGAACGATATGACAAAAATCGATAATGATCATGTCTAATGTTAAATATGTAGATGATGTCAGGTCTCTGAATATGGTTGATATTAAAATAGATTGGTTTGATGACTTTTTGGGATTGGGGTATCATCTTTACGACGTAAGGCCAGTTCTTCTCCTTCTTTTTGATGACAGAAAGAAACTTGCTAATACTTGGAATTCGATCGTAAAATACTTTCCAGATGATGAAATTAAAGTACGATTTATAGAAAAAGATTCTAGATATGAATTTGTCCTTTATTGCGAATCTCGCATATTGCTGACCACATGGGTTTTTTCAAAATCTCTGAATCTGTCTGAACATTATCGAGACTTTAAAGAAGACTATGATGGGGCAGCCGTTCTAAAACTGGCACTATACATTAAAAAAAAGAACAAGGACAAGAATGAGCTTGAGATATTCAAATATCAAAAAAGACTTACAAATGTAAAATTTCTTACCGGATCAGAAGCAGAACAAGAGTTCATTGTAGCTAGGTCTATTCAGAAACTCCATGCTTCAAAAGATGTCTAGAATTGCAATGACATTATTACAAATATGACTTTATCAGGCTTACCCACTCGCTCCAATCCAAACTGTAATACATTAATGGTTGCCTCTGTGGATAATTTATCACTGATCTTGTTATTGCAAAATCATATTTCTTAACCTTGTTCTTTTCATCTTTGAATGAAATTCTAAGAAAATTTACTTTTCTAGACGTTACACTTGTTGCATCTACTATAGAATTAAGAGGAATCACCCAGCTTTTGGAACTCTTTGATATGTCTTCATCTAGATCTGATTCTGCATAATTCCTAAGCTTTACTACTCTTGCCTTATCCTCGCCAAAATATGTCTGTTGTTCCTTGGGTGTGATGTACAAGTAATGAGGAGCAAAAATCACATTCTTGTTTGTTAATGCAAGAACTCCTTCCTTACTTTTGTGAAAAAAACCTGCTAACCCAAGAGCGATACCCCAGATCTTGGGGAGAGAAGCTATGATGTGTTCATCTTCATCTAAATTGACTCGCATTTAAGATAGGCATGTTACTAGAGTAAATCAACTTATCTTGCATTAAAAATAACGAGGAGTTTATGGATGGCCTTCGCCTTCAAACGTCATTCCATAAGTCCCAACATGTTTACCTTCTTTGATTCTCTTGTATCTGTATGCCCTTTCACCAAAGTAAATGGCGATAGTCATTCCAAGACAAACCGCAGTCGCAATAAATATTTCTATACCTGCTTCTGCCATGAAAAAGATACTCTGCAGCTTGTATAATAATTTTCTTTAAGATTTTTTGAAATTTTATGATACTACGATCAAGATAAAAAACAAAAAATGTACAATAAAGTCATATAGTATCACAAAAAAAATGTTTTAAGATAAAATACCTTTTATAGACGGGAATCATCTCTACGAAAAGATGTCGGAAACAATCTCGAGAATGCCATTACAGATACTATCTAAGCATAAGTGGCCGCTCGTTTTTGCCCTGGCAACGTTGGTCGTTACAATGTCAGGATTCACTGCAATGCAAGACGCAAATGCACAATTTGGTCCTATAAACAAACTTGCTAATCCACAAAAGACAAATGAAATTCATTGTGGTCAAGCAATGACTCCACCAGGCAATGGAACCTTTGGTGGTAGTGAAGCACCATGCATTGATACAGGAGATACCACATTCATGTACGCCGCAGCCTCCTTCGTCATGATAATGACTCCTGGAGGTGTCGGTTTCTTGTATGGTGGCTTGTCCAGAAGAAAGCATGCACTCATGGTGATTTTACAAAACTTCATGGTTTACTCAATTGTGAGCGTTCAGTGGGTCATTTGGGGCTATTCGATAATGTTTGGTCCATCTGCAGATCCATATGGTTTCATTGGAAACTTGGATTGGGTTGGACTCAATAATGTCTTTCATAATGC
>JASHOW010000064.1 GCA_030038445.1 Nitrosopumilaceae archaeon | reverse complement strand
ACATTATGAATCCGCATGCGTAGAAGATGTACAGGAATATCTTGTATCCTGATTGATCCTCATGTAGGTGGACCTTCATTAAATTACAACTGATGCTACCTGAAATATAAAAATTGGTTTTAGTCTCGTTCATGACGTTTAATTATAGTGTAAAATTTGATTAATGCGTCATTGAAAATTCCTATAAACACTCCAGTGATAGGAAGGGAAGAGATAAACGAAGTTCGTTCCATCTTAGTAGAAAAATCGCTAACAACTGCTGCAAACGTTGGGGGAAAACGAGTCCAAGAATTTGAAGAATTACTTGCATCCTATACGGGATCAAGATATGCAATAGCAGTCAATTCAGGAACTGCCGCACTGCAAGCGGCTCTTTATGCACTTGACATAAAGCAGGGTGATGAAGTGTTGATTCCGTCGTTTACCTTTGTAGCTACCGCAAATGCCGTTGTATCGGTTGGGGCAAGACCAGTATTTGTTGACGTGCTCTCAAGCAATTATACCATGGATCCTGAGGATCTAAGAAAAAAGATTACAAAAAAATCAAGAGCAGTCATACCAGTCCATTTATACGGAAATTTTGCACACATGAATGAAATTTCTGAAATGACAAACAAGCATAATCTAGATGTAATTGAAGATGCTGCGCAGTCATTAGGAACAACATACAAGAATAAACAGTCGGGAACATTCTCACGGCTTGGTTGTTTTAGCATGTATGCAGCAAAGGTTGTGACAGCAGGAGAGGGCGGAGCAATTGTGACAAACGAAAAGGTACTCTACGAAAAACTTCGCAAAATAAGAAACCATGGAATGCTTCATGGGTATGATACTCAAATTTTAGGGCTTAATCTGAGACTTCCTGAAATGTCAGCTGCTATAGCCAAAATTCAAATGAAAAAACTTCCAAAACTTCTTAAAAAAAGAGAGAAAAACTCCACGATCTTAACTGAGCTCTTATCTGACTTGAATATCATACTTCCAACTGAAAGAGCTGGTGTCAAGGTAAATTGGTACCTTTACACCATTTCCACAAAGAACCGTGACAAGTTGGCAAGTAAGCTAAACGCAAAGGGAATAGGTGCAACAGCTTACTATTCAACTCCAGCACACAAAACTCCATTTTACAATAGCAAGACAAATCTACCTGTGACTGATTGGGCCGCTTCTACCGTACTCAGCTTACCAGTACACCCGCTTGTTACAGACGAAAACCTCCATTATATTTCAAAAATTATGCATCAGATTACTAGGAAATGAATCTAATAGAGGAAATAGCAGGAGAACTATGTAAAATCCTATTTCCAATTGAGGATAAGATTTACTTTGGAAATTCCAAATCCGATATAGCTATATGCACCTTGTCCAGTATGGAACTGCTTTACAAAATCACAAATTCATCACTCATGTCAAAAATTAACATCGCAGGCAGATTACTTTCAGAAAATACGGGAATAGAAACACTTGTTAGATATGTTACATCAAATAAGAAAATTCGTGTCATCTTGTTATGTGGAAAAGACACAATAGGACATAGACCGGGACATTCATTACTTTGCTTATACCAAAATGGAATAGACAGCGATGGAAGAATAATTGGCTCTCAGAGTCCAGATCCAGTTTTATCGTTGACAGACCAAGAAGTAATAAAATTTCAAAATCAAATTAGAATCATAGATAGAATAGGAGAAATTAACATCTCACATCTTGAATCCGAAATCATCAACAAGATTCAATAACCATCAATCTGTCTTTGTTTGTTGATCTGGTGCTTTTTTTGATATTCTTTTAGTATGTCGTCAGGGGTCATGTTTAGCTCCAGTGATGCTTGAACCACAAAATGCCATATATCAATAAGTTCCTCTCTTGCTGCAGATTCGTCAAAATCCGTCTGCTTCTTCCACCATTTCCAATTTGTGGTCCGTTGCAGCTCTACTGCCTCATGAATTATGGCAGTGCACAAAGCAGAAATTTTTCCTTGTGTGTCCTTTGGATAACGCTCTAAATTCATCATTTTCTCTAAATTTTTTTGCAGCTGAAAAATTGTATCTAGCTTGTCTTCCATGAAGCTATTTTTCTGTTTGATATCTATAACCTTTGTTAGAAATGAACTATCTTCTTATAATGATTGAATCTGCTCTGAATGCGGGGCTTGCTTAAGTTTACTAGACCAGCAATCCCATATTTTTCGACCGCAAATGAGCCCATTACGTTTCCGTATGCTACGGCTTCTTTGATTACTGGCATTTTTGTACTATTCTTGTTGGCTAGATATCCAATCATGCCGCCAGCAAAAGAATCGCCTGCTCCTGTCGGATCGACAATATTTTCAAGGGAAAAGGCGGGTGAGGGAAACACAACATCGTCATAAAATAACAGCGAACCATGCTCTCCCTTCTTTATTATTACAAGTCTTGTTCCCCATTCCATGATCTTTTTTGCAGCCTTTATGAGGTTGTGAGTCTTTGTCAGTAATCTAGCTTCTTCATCATTTATAACTACAGAATCCACCACTCCCATCATCTTTATGACATCGTTTCTTTTTGTTGAAATCCAAAAATCTATGGTATCACACATTGAAAACTTGACCCGATCAAATTCCTTGATTATCTTTGTATTTTGAGCAGGATCGTTGTTTGCTAAATAGACAAATTCTGATTTCCTGTATTCCTCTGGCACAATGGGCTTGAAATCCTTCAATACATTAAGCTCAGTCTTGTTGGTTTTTCGTAAGCTTAATGTCTGATCATAACTTCCATCATATCGAAAAGTTCGGCCATCTGCATGCACTATTCCTTTGCTATCGACGAATTTATCTAATGTATGTTGATATTTTTTTGGAAAATCGTGGCCTACTACTGCAATAAGACCTGGTCTCTGGAAGAAGCTTGCAGATATTGCTGCATATGTAGCAGCTCCTCCTAGCATATTTTTGATAATTCTAGCGGGTGTCCTAATGGTATCTATGGCAACAGATCCAAAAATAGTCAGCATATCCTGCTGATTCTAAACGCCGTCTATAAATGCTCTAGCTTCGTTTTGTGTAGGGTAGTACGTGAAAGGAATACTCACTGTTGTAAAGAGAACTGTGTATTCGCTTGTTCCTGTCATCTTTAGGCTGGGAACGCTATTGGTATTGTTATACTTGTCTAGTACTGCATTTTCAGCCAGAAATGGAGTCTGAGAAACTGTTTTTCCCATCGCAGGAATTAATGATGCTTGTAGTACTCCCGTACCGAGATTCTCCCCATTAGCTGATACAACAAAATTAGTCTTTCCAACATTTAGAAACAGCAATGAAGGATTCTGGAACTGAATCTGTAAGTTATATAGTGTGTTTTGATTGGTCCTTTGAACAACCTTGCTTTGAATAATAGATACGTGAATGTCAGAGAGCGATAGATATTGAATATAACCAAATATGCCAACAGCTGCAACAATGACGCTTATGACTATGATCTTTGTTCTTTTTTCCATGGCATCAAATGTTAAAGTCCCTTTTTAGCACAGGTAGAAAAAAAATCCAAATAACTTGTGTAAACTTTTTGATCTGTTTTTAAAGCTACTTAGAGCTAACAGAATAAATCAAAACGGGAAGATTGAATGTTGCAAATGGCCAAAATTAGAATAAAGTATGGACAAAATGAGATCGAGATTGAATCAAAGGATTTCTATATAGACAACCAGAGTGCAGACGAGGTAATAAACAGCCTCTCAGTCTATGTCAAAGACTCTAGCCAAAATACACTCCAGTATGACTATTCATACAGCCAGCCTCCTCAGGGCACAGAGGTACTGAACATGCTTGCCGACGCAGAAATTCACGAGCCAGAGTTTACCAAGCCAGCCTTTCTTGATAAGACACAGATAAAGAACAAGATTCGAATACTTGTAGAGGATGCGTTTTTTGACCAGCCACGAACAGTATCTGAGGTAGTTTCCCAACTGCATGAGTATGGATGGACAGCAGTTCCACTAGATGTATCCAAAGTCCTGACAGACATGGCCTTTGGCAAGGAACTTCAAAAGGATCTGCGCGAAAAACGTAGCTATTATTCTATGGCTAAGATGATAGAACTTAACTAGTTCTGTAACCGCACTTGTCACACAAGTCAAATACATCTCCTTCCAAGTGATCAAAATGAGCATTGCACTTTAGGCATGTGTGGTGCATGTCAAAATAGCCATCGCCTTCAATCTCTCCTACGCGGTTGGATTGTAATTTTGTGCTTCCGCACTTTATACAATGACATCCACACTGCATGAAAACTTTGTAAATTTTTACTATTAATAATCTAGCTGAAATTTAGCTTATTTACAAATCTTAGGGCGACTACTGCAGAGATTGCAATTGCTAGTGGAACAAACATTGGAAATTCTGGAATGGCGGTTGTTCCTGTAATCTGTACCGTTCCATTCTCTCTAGGATGTAGTCCTATCCATGCATACGTACCATTATCATTAAATAAATTGGTAAGAGTTGAGTTTGTGTTTATTGTAGCTTGATATGGACCCCATAAAAGTGCCTTGGGCATTATTGCTGTAACATAAGAATCTGGCTTGTCAATATCAAACGCAAGTGCCTTTGCTGATTGGTCAAAAACAGCGGGACCAACATCTGCTAAAGTTCGTATTCCAATGCTAAATGTTTGGTTTTGCCACTGTACAGTCTGGATAGTTTCCGACTCGTTAATAACATATGCAAGACTCATTCCATTTCCCATCTGTCGTAGACCCTTTTCTCCAAGATAAACCGGTCTGTCATTAACCCAAACCATATCTACCCCTTTAGGAAAATAAAAATCAGTAAATCCTGCATCGCTTGGTGCATAATAATCCCACTTCCATATTCCATTATCGTAAGATACGGCATTAGAGATGTCATATGTAACCAAAGTTACATCTCTTTGAGTAGGCAATAATAGAATAGACATTGGGCTTTGTCCAATAGTGGAATATTGTACAGGATTACCTTCTTGATCAGTAACTGAAAAATTAGAAATGTTGCCAGCAATCATTCCAACATGAACTGCGCCAGTAGCGTTTCCCTGTACTTCGTGAACTACATGAGCCGTTCCATTGTCATCAATTGATACCTTAAGGTCCTCTTGGGGAGCCCCGCCCATTGTTATTTGGCCAAATGCTGCCGTAGTTGAGAAAATTGTTAGTGCTATGGCAAGCGCTATGGCAAGTTTTAACATGTACATTCTATTCCGAGACAGTAGCACGCAGAATCTTGGCTTCTTGATTAGGACAGTCATTTCTGTCTCTTGGAAGGCTTACTATCTTGTCTGCAATCTCCATTCCTTCTTTTACCTCTCCAAATACTGTATATTGTCTATCCAAAAATGTGCTATCGGTGGTTACTATGAAGAATTGTGAGCCTGCGCTGTTTGGGTCTGTTGCCCTTGCCATTGAGACTATGCCTCTCAAATGTGACTTTGAATTAAATTCTGCCTTTACTGTATAGCCTGGTCCTCCCATTCCCCATTTGCTTTTATCTGGTTTTTTGGTATTAGGATCACCGCCCTGAATCATAAATCCAGGTATTACTCTATGAAAAAGAGTCCCATCATAGAAATTCTCTTTTGCAAGCTTGGTAAAATTTCGTACTGTTTCTGGAGCAATATTTGGTAATAGCTCAAAAACAATAGTTCCAAAGTTAGTTTCTATAGTTGCCTGTGCCACCTTTGACAACCATCCATTTTATCATAAGAACCTTTCTACGGCATTTTACTTTTTCAGTAAGGATTTCCTTTTGATTAGTTTGTAACCAATAAAGTAAGATAAAAACATTTTAGCCAAGTAAAGATTAATTGTAAAAACTCGAAAATTTTGAAAATTATGATACAAACATTAAGTTCATACTTTCAAAACATAGAACCTGATTTTGAATGTATTATGTTACTACCAAAAACATAGTAACAGTCTTATATAGAAGATCTGAAAAATAAAAAACGTGAATCGTACTACCCAGAGCACAAATATCAAGCAGGCCATCAACAGTTTGCTTGACAAAGGTTTTACAGATAAACAAGATATCTACACAAAAGTTGTAGAAGAGCTTGGAGTTCCAAGACCAACAGTTAGACGGGTTGCAAGAGATCTTAGAAATGAACTTGTACAGAAAATTAAGATTTTGCAGTCTGAAGTTCCAGAATTAGAGGGCAATTCGAAGGCAACTGCCGAAAGCAGTGACTAAAAATCCCCCTCTATTTTTATAAATACATTTTCTGATTTGGAAATTTCCATTACTGTTATATTCCACTATTTTAAGGTAGATTCATGGAACGACAATACGACGTACCTACTATTGTAACGTCTTGTCTTGCAGTGGCAATGACCATATCGTATTTGTTAGTGCCTGATAATGGGAAACAAATATTCCTAGTTTTCACGTGCATTTCATGGTTCATAGTAGCCATATGCTGGTTGGCTCTTAAGAGTACTCAGTATATGCATAGATTAGAAGCTCATGGACACGATGAAAAAAAAAAGCTGGCAACTAATTATAATCAAAGACAGAATACAGTTCAGCTAAGTTCTAACGAATTAAACAATGCTAAAGCAGAACTTAGCGCAGATCTGGAAGAACTGCAAAGCTCGCTGAAGAATAAAGATACAGAGATTGAAAACCTCAAGGCTGAGATTACAAGCCTTCATACACTAGTTGAGATAGAGAAACTTAGAGCAGAATTGGCAAATCTCAAGGCTCTTGCAGCAAAAGAGAGTGCCAAAAAGTAGAAAGCCTATTTGCAGTGAGGGCAGCTGTTTTTCCCATGATTTTCTTTACAGGAAGGGCAACTAATGGCTCCTCCATAATGACAGTCACACTTACAACCGTCATTTAGCTTTTCCTCAATTCTGTCAAGCTTATGGCTCATGAACTAAACTAGATTTACAGTTATTACAAAATAACCTTCTGATCTAGTAATACACGCAACACTGATAGCAACTAAATCACTAGGTATATACCATAATCAATAACTTGTTATCATATTACAAGAAAATAATTCTAAAATAGATGTGAACAATGTTACCGAATTCTTAATATTTAACGACATGAAATTACGAGATGTGAAATATATCATAACAGCGTTGGCAGCGATTGTACTTTTAGTTTTAGGTTTTACGCTCCCAGCCTCACAAGCAATAGCACCTACGCAAAATTATGTATCTGAAAGTGATGTTGTAATGCAAAAATCTGTGATTGGTATGACTATTCCATCTGATCCAAAGTTACCGTTTGGCTGTGTCTGGGGAACAGTACAAAATGCTGCCCCGGGGTATCCTGTAGACATTGAAATTTACAAAAATGGCAAGCCAGTTTACTTTGCCCAAGCCAATGTGACTTCTGATGGTTCGTATCAACAATACTTCAGAGTTGCAAATACCATTAATGGACATGAAACCAACATTTTTGAGGGGGATTACACTGTTGACATCTTCAAGTATGTTCTAAACTCTACGGCTGTAGCCACTCAGACCTAAAAATAAGAATCAATAATGAAAACGGGCTCGGAGGGCTTCGATCCCTCGACCTGTAACTTAGGAGGCTACCACGCTATCCATGTTTCGCGTCATTATGACTCTGCGCCACGAGCCCAGAAAAAATCAAACTTGGTTACAATTTAAGCGTAATCAAGATTCGAGACTATCATCTCTTTGATTTGCTGCCAACCTGGGTCATTGACAACACTCCATCTTTCATAATACACAACATCTTTCAAAGGAAGTCTATTAAGCCAGCCTGCAGTCTCCAAATCCGGTTTCTCGGCAAAGTCTGTTACATGCCCCAAGCACAGGTATGCCACAGGAATCACATGTTCTGGAATATCAAGAATCTTTTTGAGGTCGTCATTTGAAAGTATGCTCACCCAGCCAACTCCTATACCTTCAGTCCTTGCTGCAAGCCAGAGGTTTTGTATGGCACAACAAACACTGTAAATTCCAGTCTCAGGCATACTGGATCGTCCTATGACAAAAGGTCCAAACTTGGAAGGGTCATAAGTTACACAGACATTTAGTGCCGAATCCATGATTCCTTCAAGCCTCAATGAAAGGTATTTTGATCTCTTGGGGTCTTCAATTAAATCAGAAGAGCGAATCCTTTCCTTGTCAAAAGAATCTTTTACTTTTTTTCTTGCTTCTTTGTCTTTGATCAGAATAAAGTTCCATGGCTGAGAAAATCCTACAGAAGGTGCATGATGGGCTGCATTAAGTATCCTTGACAAGACCTTTTCATCTATTGGCTCG
The DNA here is from genome assembly GCA_030038445.1 of Nitrosopumilaceae archaeon. Classification (GTDB taxonomy): domain Archaea; phylum Thermoproteota; class Nitrososphaeria; order Nitrososphaerales; family Nitrosopumilaceae; genus Nitrosotalea. The sequence continues at coordinate 1,084 of JASHOW010000064.1, read as the reverse complement.
GAAGTAAAGTGAGACCTTACATCTCGTCTTGAAAATACTGCCTTGTAAAAGCCATCCTTTTCTCCTGGTGAAAATTCACCATTCATGTGACATTCCTTCAGAGCATCGCATATTATTCTTGTTTTCTGGATAATGAAACCCAGTCTAAAACGTTAATAACATGTGCAAGAGGGTCGTATTTCATTGGGCCGGTAGTCTAGTCTGGTTAGGATACCTCCCTGACACGGAGGTGGTCGAGAGTTCAAATCTCTCTCGGCCCATTTCTTTTTATTTTGATATGAAAGATACAATATATGATAAAATTCACGCCAAAAGAGATCAAGTTTCTAAAAGAAAATGAGGGATGTAGAGTTGCAACAAGTTTGGGTGATACTCCACACATAGCTCCTGTGACATACTACTTTGAGAATGGATACTTTTATTTTGCAACTGATTATGACACAAAAAAGTATTCAAATCTAAAAAAGAATAAAAAAAATGCAATATCTGTGGATATTTACAATCCTGGAAAACATAAGGGAGTAATAGTACAAGGCTCTGCAACCTTCATCGAGAAAGGAGATGAATTCAAGCGACTATACGACATATTTTACAAAAACTTTGCTTGGGTTAGAGCAATGCCATGGAAGGAAGGCGAAGCACCATTTGTGAAAATTTTTTCTAAAAAGAAAGTAAGCTGGGGTATTGGCTAGCCAAGCGTTGAATCAAAGTCTTTAGTGATCTCGGTAAGAGTTGACTGTATTGTAACCTGGCCCTTTGCCTCATAGCTAACAGAACTTCCATTTGTTATTGAATTATACACATCTTCTATATTGTGAGAGTTGACAAGCTGGAAACTAGTGTCTGAAATTGTCATGTTACTGGCTGGGAACAATTCAGGCCTTCCAGCCATTGGGATATCCTCTACGCTATAATGGCCACTGCCAATGTCTTGGCCATTTGCATACAGTTCATAATCAATTGTAGAGATGGTAGAAGTAATTGTTGTTGGATTATAGAGAATATAATCAACTTCAAGATTAGCACGGTTGTTGATTTTATCTACGCTAAGCACTTTGATAGTTTGAACATTGATTGTTATCTG
>JASHOW010000063.1 GCA_030038445.1 Nitrosopumilaceae archaeon | reverse complement strand
TGTGCATTGGTTTCTACCAGTCCAGCTTGCGTGACTCTATCAAGCTGCTCTCCAACTATATGGAAATTTGTTACAAAGTCGCCTGCGTTGACAACGAAGAACCTCACATGGTCTCCAACTGTAAAGTTGAGAGGATGAGCGTTACTAGGTGCAGGTATGGCAGGGCCAGAGTCTGGACTAAAAGTTTTGAAAAAGTTTGCAAGTGGTTGGTATCCAAATGGTTCACCGTTGATATATGCATAAGTATCATTGTGGCTTAACATTGCAGTCTGATCATAATCGCCACCGCCAGTAGAATTGACAGTCAGATAATATTCTGAAAAGTCTAAGACAATCTCTTTTGCTGCACTGTCTACATGCATTTCTTGGACTTGGTTATCCGTAGTTGCATAGCTAAGGTCATATGGCTCATATCCATGCTTTGGATCCACAATAACTCCACCTTGCATGCCTCTGAAAACGTGTTCATCAATATCATTTATGTTTCCCTCACAATGATACTCGTAAAAGCCAGGATGTAATGCTACAAACAGGTAAGACACCGATTTACCCATATCCGTATTGGGCAACCATGGTGTGAATTTTGCTGCAGAGATGAGTGCAGCGTGATTATAAAGATCATGATTATCGGTATTAGTATTTGGATCTATTATTGTTGCATTGATTATATCACCTTCGGTCACTCGAATTGTAGGACCGGGAATAGTTCCATTGAAAGTATATGCTATCACTTGGGTTGGTGTTCCAGGACCAATCAATGCATTATCCAATGCAATAGTTTTTTCTGTTGCTACAAGTGTCATTTGGTGTATCTGTGCGCCATTCTCTTCCATCGCACTAGCCTGTTGTGGTGTGATGGGTGCAAGCCCTCCTACAAAACTGAGTCCTGCAGAAGAATCCTGAAGATTGTTTGTGGTTACAGGTTCTGCTACAGAAATGATATCATTAGATGAGTATTTTGAAATGGGTAAACTGGAATTTATGCTTGGCATTAAAAATACACTGACAATAATTATTCCTGCAAGGATAGAAGCCCCGATGACAGTTTTTTGTTTCAAAGTCACTTCATGGCCAGTTTATTGTAGAGATATTTAATTTGTCAAATCCGCATAAGTATTGAAAACAGATTCTTATTCTAATAATGTGGAATATCACTATAAAGTGAAAATACTAGAGAATAACGTTTTAGAATACAGAAATGTAATGCACAGAGAATTTAATTCAAACAACATGATTAATCATGGCATGTCACAAACTACAGAACAAAATAGAGTCTGGGTTTTAATGAGCCAGTTTAGGGATGACACAAAAAGAGATCAAGTCGAAGGAATTTCTCAGCAGATAATCGAACTTGTCGATGAATGGCAATCCAATGGAAAGTTCATTTGGTCAGGTCCATTAGATGACAACAAGACAGGGATGGCAATATTTGAAGCCACAGAAGAGGACGCGCATAGGTTTTATGATAGATACGACAAGATATGCTCCGGCATATTAGAATATCACTTGTATCAATGGGAATCAATTCCATTTCTTTCCATGCTATAGAGTAAAATCTTATGGATGCAGAACACATGTCCGTATTCAAGCGTGGTGAAAAAGTAAAGATAGTTGAATCAGAGAATAGGTCTCAAAAAACATACATCATAAAAAAAATCTTCAAGTCTGACGATGGAATCATTCTATATTTATTGAAATCTGAAAAAGATCAAGTAATGCGTCTTTATTATGAAAATCAAGAGTCAAGCCTTGAAAGAGTAGTCTAAAAATCGCACTCTAAAAATAAGACAAGTGTCGCACAAAGTTTTGTATTTTTGGTATGTGATAACATAATCATTCAATCTTTTTAGACTTAGATTTTAAACAATTAGAACATGTGTATGAGATGTACATTATTTTTAAGTTCTAGTATTGTATTGATTCACCGTGCTTTACATGGCAGACAAAACAAAGTTTTGTGGCCGTATGCACGTAGGTCATAGAGGTCACTGGCGTAGCCCAATAGCATGTTCATTTGCATTCTAGCTACTAGGTACAGAATGGTGCTACATCACAAACAACGTACCAGATCTGGCTAGTGACCTCTCTTTATTTCCCACAAACGTAATCCAATAACTCAAACAGTCTAGTTCGAACGCGCAATTCAAAGATAACACAGTTACACAATGCATTAAATCTAGATTACATCATACTATTATGGAATCGTGATAAAATACGGAAGAGAGACAAAAAAAATTCAAATGCAGAGAATGTGGAATGCAATTTGACGAATCCGTAAGATTGGAAAGACACTTCAAGGCTGCTCACCCTTCAAAACATGAAGGTTTTAGACAGAAATGGTACTGGGAGAATTAATGTTTTTGTAAAATATACCTGAAATGGATATTGATAATTTATGGCTAGTTTCATCGCGCAAATATGAGTAAACGGTATTAATTTGATTCTATTCGTTTTATTATTTTTCCAAGTGTTATTGTATCCAAATTAGATCTAATTCTTCCTTCTTTTATCTTTGTATGCCATTCTTTTATCTTGGTAAGCTTGTTGCCTTCACTAATTATTTTTGCAGCAAGAATGGGATTAGAGCCATACCAAGAGACTGCAGACTGGACGACGTATTGTAGATCAGAATCGGTCGCTATCGGCCAGTATTGGCTTATTACGCTCTCAAATGAAATATCCATGAGGGCAAGCTTTTTCTTTATCATTAACAAAATCTCGGAAAATCTGGAAGGATCTTCAAGTGCAGAAACAGAAACTTGAATGACATTGCCATCCTGAGTGCTCTTATCTTCATCTACAAAGATGAGCTTGATTGATCCTCGTTTTCCTGAAATGACTAGACATGATTCTTCAATCTCAACTATTCCGCCCATTGCTTTTATAATATCAAGTAGAGTTTGTAGTCTCTCTTTTGTTAGTTGCTTAATCATCATTGGCATTTCAGACTTGGGATTTGATGAGATGGAGGCAGGCTCCAACGATTTTTCCAGGTTTATTTTTATACAACTTAATGCAGTTCTTACAAGTTCTATATCGTCATCTTCAAAGACTATCATGCCCGGTAGTTTTGCATCTTTTTTACTTAGCCTTTTTAAAAAACTAGATATTTCTTCAGGGATGTTTTGTAGTTCTTTGAGCTCAATGAGAACAAGTTTGCCTGACGTATCTAGATTCCAATGAATCTTTGTTGGTTCCGCAATAATGCACATCATGTTGTATGCTGCGCGTTTTTCTATTTCCACTAGAGCTGTTGAGTTACCATTTTTATTAGCTCGATAATAGATCATACCATCAACGCCAGTACATCGCAAGATATTGCCAAGGTTTACTCTGGCAATGATCTTTCCATCTTTTCTCTTGGCGTTGATTTGGGTCCACGTTCTAGTTTTAGGAGCAAACTCTTCCCAAGAATCCATGTTTGGAAGTTCAACTTGACTATGTTCACCTAGTCTTCTTACTTCTGATGTGTATAGCCTAGTCAAAACCTTTACATGGTCATTCAAGGTATGAACAGAGACTCCAGTTTCCCATATAGAGTCAAGAAATTCTTTTCTTGTGTGAGTACTCATGATGCAAGTCCAACGCCTTTCAACTATTCTTGGTGCCACCTCTAGTTTATTGAGAAGTCTAGTTAACCTAGCTTGTTGAGAGAAATGTATTGAATTTATTTTTGTAAACGTATTCTTGTATATTTCACAAAGATTTGGCTTTTCTTTCTGAAAACAAGGATCACAGAATTCGAGTGGAGAAATGTCTGTCTCAGTCTGATTTCTCATAGTTTTATATCCAAATCATGTTAATTTCAATTTTTATGTTGTGCGTCATGCATAATTCATCTATTGATAAAATATAGAATACAAACGTACCCAGTTGTAGGTATATAGAATATAGAATATTTTTTTTATCAAACAGATAGCAAGTTTTAGATTCGTCATGAAATATTTTTATAGAAAATAATACAAGAATACCTGTGCCTACCTTTTTAGATGGTCATAATATGAAAGGCTTGACGCCGCAAATGCTAGAGAAACTGGTGAATCTTCCATCAGACAAGTTTGGAGTAACTCATTTAGAGTTGTTTTACAATAAAAATGAAGACAGGCTTTATTGTTTACTTGAGGCACCTAGCGAAGAATCCATTTGGAAACATCATGAAGAGGCAGGCTTCAAATGCGAGTTCATAACTCAAGTACAGCAGATAAAGACGGAAAAGGAGTTAAAAGCAGAAAAGCTGGCGATTTTGGGAGAAATGAGTTCTCACATAATCCACGATTTAAGAAACCCGATGAGCATAATTAAAAATTCGATCGAATTGATAAACATGAAATCAAAAGGAGAACTAGATGAGCATATTGCTGAGCGTCTTTTGAAAATGGAGCATGCTATTTCTCAAATGGGTGCAATCATAGATGATGTGATGAATTTTGCCAGAACCCAGCCTTTGAAATTGGAGGAGAACTACCTATCAAAATCTCTTCAACATTCTATTGAGATAATTCAGATTCCAAAGAACATTAAGATCACACTTCCACAAAATGACATCTTATTCGAATTTGACAATAAAAAATTAGAGATAGTCTTTTCCAATTTAATTACAAATGCAATCCAAGCCATAGGAGACAACCAGGGTGAGATAATCATAAGATTTGAAGAGAAAACAAGCGGCAAGATTCAGATCCAGGTCCAAGATTCTGGCCCTGGCATACCTGAAAATATCTTACCCAAAATTTTTGAGCCGTTGTTTAGTACGAAGCAACGTGGAACAGGGCTAGGTTTGTCAAGTTGTAAAAGCATAGTTGAACAACATCAAGGCACCATAAGTGTAGAAAATAACCCAACTGTCTTTACGGTTATGTTGCCCAGGCACATAAAAAATCTGGTTCCAACGCATAGTATCCACATATCTTAGAGAAAATCTCTTTTGCGGCTATTTTTTGATGTTACCGGGTACTGACATGGCTACTTTTTTGTTTTCAAGGTCCAACAGTTTTTGCATACTTGACCTTTCACATTCCATTCTTTCTTTGGATTGTAACTAAGAAAGCCAATCTTTGCACCACACAAACAACAGAACTTTTTTAGTTCATCATCTTGTTTTTCTTTTTGATCAAAACAGGGCTTGCAGAGCCATCCTGTTACACCCCATTCCTTTTTTGATCTCCACAGATTAAATGAGCCCGGCTCTGCACCACAAAGAACACACCGGTCTTCATTGTTATTTTCAAAGTGTTTCTTCATTAAATCTACATAACAATTAGCACACAAAGGGCCATCTGCGTTCCAGCTACGCTTTGGTTTGTGAGCATGAAATATCTCTTTTTTGCAAACAGTACAGAAGGCTTTCTTTTTACTAAACAAACCTGTCATATTACCACAAGTAAACTACATGGTACATATATGGATCTAAATCATTAAACTCAAAATTTTAATAGGTACATAACTCGAAAAAGGACAGAAGCGATATATTGTGTCGTTAACAAAAACCGAAATTTCTACCCGCTCAAGATCCCTTTCTGTCATAATTCCGACATATAATGAATCCCAGAACATTACAAAAATGCTAGATATTGTATCATCATGCTTACATCCTGAAACAAATGCAGAGATAATCGTGATAGATGACAATTCTCCTGACGGTACAGGAATAATTGTAGAAGAATATGCAAGAAAATCAAGGGCAAGAGGATGGTGTGAGATAAGGGTAATAAATCGAAAAGAGGAGAGGGGGCTAAGCTCTGCTATACTTGCAGGAATAAGGGCATCAATTGGAGAATCAGTCGTGGTAATGGACAGCGATTTTTCACATCCACCAGAGACCATAGCAGAGATGATGGAAGAGCTAAAAAGATCTGATTGCGATATTGTTGTAGCGTCAAGGTATGTGAAAGGAGGTTCCATCACCGGATGGCCGTTCAAGCGAAAACTGATTAGCAAGGGGGCAACAAAGATAGCCCAACGAAGTCTTGGTATAAAGATAAAGGATCCAATGTCAGGTTTTTTTGCATTTAGACGACATGTTATTCGAAACATAAAGTTTGAAGCAATAGGATACAAGATACTTTTAGAGATACTTGTAAAGGCAAAAGGAGCAAAGGTTAAGGAAATTCCCTATAATTTTACTGACAGGAGATCTGGAGACAGCAAGTTAGACAAGTCGGTAGTCTTTGATTATGTCAAATCAGTATGGAACCTGTATAGGTATGGCAAGTCTGCAAGAGATAGAAGAATATCAGTTCGTTTCCTATCAAAGGCAGGACGATTCTATACAGTTGGAGCCTCTGGGCTACTTGTAAACTATCTTGTCTCAT
>JASHOW010000003.1 GCA_030038445.1 Nitrosopumilaceae archaeon | reverse complement strand
TTTTTAGATCATTAATAGCATCATCCATGACATGTGAAGCTTGTGTTTATGATTTTTCAAATCATTCCAATCACTAATAGTAAGAACTTGATTACGTCTGAATTTCGTCAATAATTCAAGCCCTTTCAAAGATTCTTCCATAGAAATTGTGGACAACGGTATTGACGACTGGAAATCATGATTATCCAAAGTGATTTGCTGGTTTTGTAAAATTTTTCTGCATTGTGTAAACTCACATAAAAACCAAAAAGGAGATCTGTGTTTTCAACTAAAGTTTCAGATTTGTTTTTTCATTATCTGCGTTTTGTTTTACATCGTCACTATTCGACATATACTCTGAATATAATGTGAAGCGTCTTATCTATCATTAACTAAGTGAGACTCTATGTATTGCTTGATCTGCATTTTGTAAATGGGATTTAAAGATACGGTTTCCCAGTTTTTGCGCGGAAGGACCCAGTTCCACTTTACAAGATCCTCCACCTTTTTCATTGTGTTTTTGCCATTGTTCTTTACTACATTGCTTAGCCTTCTTACCGTCTTGTCAAGGTTGGTATAGATTTCAGACCAGCTTCCTTGGTTCCACAGGTAGTGGAGAATCTGGGCACGTAACTGATCATCTGTGAAAACAGCCTTCAATACTGGTACACTTATGATACCTTCTGAAGTCATAATTTAAATACTTTTTATGGCAAGATCATATCATGCCAGAAGCAAGTTCTCTGCTATTGCGTGCATATGGAAGCTCGCCGCAGATGAAGATTATTGATTATCTAATGGACTTTCCAAGAAATGACTTTACACAAAAGGAGATAATCGAGGCCCTTGGAATGAGCAAGACCACCTTTTACAAATACTTTGACAATCTTGTTGATTTTGGCATGATAAAGGTGAACAGAAAGATCGCAAACGCAAAGCTGTATATCATAAACACGGACAGTCCTATTGTAAAGAACATCAAAAAGAATGTAGACTATATTTCTGAAAAGATTGCAGAACTGGAAGGGCAGAAATTAAACAAACCTATTCCTGCAAAATAAAGGATTGATCAAAAACCCCTTGATTTTTCACTGGTTAAATTTGGCTAATATCTCGCATGTTTAAAGAACCAAGATTCAGCTATATTGGAAGCGTTACCTACCATTCCATCAATCCTTGATTCAAGATGGTATAACGATTGTATGATATTGCCATAAGAAGTGATTTCTTTTTGGGACAGATTTTGAATGTTCTTTTTGGTTAACAGTTTTGGTATGGTTTCATTTGTAAGTTCCTTAACAAGTTCTTTATGTTCGCTGTACGCTGTCTTGATCTCATTTCTTCCAGACGGCGTGGTCTTAGAGCGTATAACAGAGGCGATCTGATTCGAATCGTCCTCATGATATGATCTGGAAATCAAATCGCACGCATGCTTGTAGAAATTCAAGAAACTGTTTAAATCAAGATCAGTCGGAAAAACATTATGTGAGTTTTTGAGGTTAGTAATTTCAACAAAAATCTGGTTTTGCAAATCGGCAATGCGTTCCAGATTCGTTTCAATTCGATAATATCCGAGAACATCAGCGAAATGTTTCAATCCAAGATCCAGCAACTCTGTTGGTTCATATAATGCTCGGACAAGGGAACGTCTTGCTTGATATGATGTTTTATCAACATCTTTTTCCAAAATCTCCATTTTTTCTATTTGCTTTTTATCTGAGATTCTCGGAAATGTTTCAAATTCAGCTTCTACGTTCTTCCTCATCTCATCATACAATTTGAATTCTCTGTCAAGCAGTTCTGTTATGGTCGCCTTGGGGGTATTGAAATCTACTGAGATTTCGTTTTTAGATTCACGAACATAAGTCATTCCAAATAAATCACCCTGTATTTTTTTGAGCTCAGTGTCTACTTGATTGTCAGCCGCAGACACTTTGAGAAGAAGCCTATCTTTCCCAAACATGTAATAAGATCTTAGGTTGCAGGCCATCACTTCATGATCTTTTACATCTACAATGATTCTTTCTTGTTTTTGCGCTTGCTCCAAGAGGGGGAGAATTAGCAAAAGATCGTCATATCGACGAACCAAAACATCGATATTTTCATCGACACCCACTTTACCCTTGATTTGTTCATACCAATCATTCGGAACGGCAAGGACTTGGCTTTTGCCAGACTTGTATATTTTCCTGCTTTTCATGCTGACAGTCATATTTACGCGACTCTAATAAGTAAGTATTGCTAGACATGGACTATACACATTCTAGCTAATATATGCTAAGATAAGGGAAAGTAAGGGATAAATACGATGCTTTGGTAGATAAGCCATGTACCAATGTTCGTGTAGTTGCGGGACATGTACAAAAAAATCTCTAGTGCCAATTCAAGACGAATCAGGGATAACTATATGCAGAGAGTGTTTTGATGCAGGCCATACATGCGCTTGTGTTGTACCTAACAGAACAAACAGAATCAGGATAGCAGTTATTGCAAATGACACAATGAAACAAGAATGCACCAAGTTTGGATTTTTGGAAGTAAAAAGACTTTCAAAATTTGACATCTATGCAACAAACGGAACTTGGAGCATACTTGATTCAATAAAAACTCAAACAGGAATTCCTTTGACATTGTATAAGATAGGACATGCTCAGACAGGTGATCGAACCGCTGCTCATATGGTTGATCGAAAACTTTTTGCCGCTGTTCTTTTTTTTATAGATCCATATGATAAGCACCATGATGATGAAAAAAGATCTTTGCTCAATGCATGTTTGTCTACTGGTACTATCCTCGCAACTACTGTAGACTCTGCTAGCTGGATATTGAAGAATCTATGTGGTGAAAAAATCAAGCCAATTAATGCCATCTAATTATAGATCGATAATAAAAATAAAAAATCTGGGACGGTGCACACCAACAGTTCTGGCGGTAACCCCTAGACCCGTTCTTATTTTGTATCGAGACATGCCGTTTTTGAAATGACAATCTCTTGAAACATCCATGAGGTACTAGTAGGCACTTCAATCTAAAAGGAAATTTGTTAACCTGAGTTAATGATCTTTGATTGATTTTCTTTACAGAGGTAGTATAATGGGATAATTACTCTCTTCATATGGTGCTTATCTCTCT
>JASHOW010000062.1 GCA_030038445.1 Nitrosopumilaceae archaeon | reverse complement strand
GTGCAGTTCTTTGAGGAAATCTTCTAATGAACTTGTCTTTGTCTTACCCTCTGCTTTTGCTTTGTAGAACTCTTTAACATCTGCTATCTCTTCTGGAGTCAGATCGTCTTCTACTTTGGTCTTCTTTGTGGCTCGTTGCATGTTATCTTCACCATGTTATAGCATGGTAGAATAATTAAAACTATGTGTAACTATTGCAACTATTGAAGACGCTCAGTCTCAATTCACCCGACTTCGCTTCGCTCAGCACCCTCTTTTTGCTCAAGTCTTGCCCTTTTGGGTGCTTCTGTGTGTCATACACACACGAAGCACACGTCCCCTCCATGTAACCCTCGGTGTGTTGCACACACCTCGGGCTTCGCAAGCCTTCGGCTTGCTCGTCCTCGTCCCTTTGGGACTTCGGATTACATTTTGCTCGCAGGGACTCCGCTTCGCTCCGCACTCCTTTGACTTCGTCAATAGTCGTTTGGCAGGGCTACACTCGCTTTACTCGTTGCGCCTCACCCGACTTTGTCGGTGCTCGTTGCAGGGGTTGGTGCTCGGTCTTGGTAGACCTTGCGCTCCAAGAAACTTTTAGAAAGTTTCATCAAAAGGGCGGTGGTATCATGCCAAAAAGATGGGCTCATGGCAGAACAGATATGTTCCATAATCTTGGTTCTGCTGAACTGTGCCAATTCCCAAAGTATGGTAGGACGCTCCGCTGGGATAAGGTAGAAAATTAGAGGTTGAAGCGTTGGAAAAGAGAAGCAACCGTTTGCAAATTAGCCTGATCTCTTCTCATTCAGGTCAAGCAACATTTCTAAAAACTCACTTGCATGAATTTTTCTATCTTTCAACTTTGCTTTATGGACTGCTCTCAAGAATCTCTCATATGATTTATTTTTCAAGGTAAGTGTGTTGTATTCTTTTCTAGGCAACTCATTTCAAATTGTACTATATAATTGATAAATTATTGGTAGAATGATTTTGGAAAAATGTATCATAAGTTGCCTTTGTCTGACAATTGAAAATATGAGTATCTTTTATATAGAAAAATGTCCAGTAATTCCAGTACATAGGAAATTACATTATGAAAGAACTAAAACGAATTGACTGGAGTATAGTACAAAAGATTATTACATTTCTATATTACAATGAGAAGGTGACAAAATCCTCAATTGCACTCAATTGCAAGATGAACTATAATCGGTGTAGCTGCTATCTTGACTGGATGAACAAAATGGAACTTGTTAGACAAGAAGATGATGACTCCAGATTGATAAGATTAACTGATAGAGGAACAAAGATTTGCGAATAAAATTTCTATCCGTAAAAAATAATTTTCACTATACATGAAAATTAGATAATTTTATCATAGAACATTCTTACTTACTCCAAGAGATAGTATCACATGGGTAAGTTGATTTTATTAATTAGTACTTCATGTACAGGACAATGACAAATAATAACATCAAAAACAACACAACAAAAACTACAATTACAATTGGGTTAGTTGCTATTTTTATGTTGGTCTCATCTATCGTCTTATTGCCAGCAGTGGGTGCTGTCAGCATGAATAACAATGATGAAAAAGAAGCATTGGCACATGCATCACATAAGAAGTTTCCACATCCTCCCGATGGTTTCGGATGTGGTGAATGGACAAATGAGACAGGTTGGGTAGAGAGTACTTGTGTATCGCCCGATATCCCGCATCCCTCGGAAGGTGGGGCATCAAACAAACTATATGGCGAGTCAACGAATGTCAATAATCTTTCAGAAGGAACAGTAGAAGTTAGTTTTGTTACATACACAAGTGAAAAAGACGATACCAACGGCGCAGGGTATTTTAGTATCCAATCAAACGCTAATGAATGGCAAATAGGTGGTACTGGAGATTGGTATGGAGCGCAATTTGTAGAAGAAAACCCTGGTAGTAGTTCCGGTTGGGATTGTGTCTGGGAAAACGACATTAGTACACCTAGTTACCAAGACTGGTGCAGTTCTACTCAACCTTCATCTCAAACACTCTCAAGTACGTATGATTCCTATGTTGACGGATATATTGATGGTTCCGGCAATTTGGTATCGGAGTTCTGTAGTTATCAACAAAACACATGTTGGACAGCATCACATAGTGATCTGCATCAACTCAGTACACATTGGAGTACAGATAATGGAAACATATTGGGATATGGAAACGACTCAAATGCAGATTTTACATCTCCTACTGATGAATATACCTATGTAACTGTTTTTTCATCTAGTACGTATACTCCATCAACATTCTCAACATCTGATACGCTTGAAACCAACAATCTTAGCTACATAAGTGAGAGTCAAACAGGTTGTTCGAGTAATAACTGTCAACTCTTTACAGAATCCACCAACTGACTTCCCCCACTTTATTTTTTTATTTACATATACAAAAGATTAAATTAGAATTTTCTTTCAAAAATATTTTATTATGAAAAAATGCGCCAAGTTTTTAAAGTTTGAAGTAGAACAATAGTTATATTTTGAAAATCTTCTCTTTCCTAATAATTACAATTTCATTTATGCTAATTCTATTTCCTATTAATGTGATATTCGCGCAAAATATGAATTACACATTATCATCTCTTCATGTGAATATTAATGATGCCTCGTTATCTCCATTACAACAATCCAAATCAGGAATATCTGTGTTTGATGTAAAATGTCCTGTTGATTATAATCTTATAATTAAAGCAGAAGATGGTACGCCTGCTTGCGTAACTCCTAAAGGTACGATCTATCTGATAAACCTAGGATGGGCAATAAACCACATAATCCTATCCAAAGATTATCAAAAACAACAAATCAATGTAATTGAGGATGGTGTTATTCACAAGTATGAAAATGGAACTTTCTTGCAAACTATGGTAGTTTATATATTTATTAATAATTTTACTCAGTCTAGCTATCCATTAAAAATCCAAGTTTTACATGATGGAATACCATATGCGACCAATGTTATATCGCCAAAAGATATTCTAGATAATGGCTTTTACAAATATGAGTTCACAATATATCCTGCAATATTTGGTCAATATGAGATTGTTGCAACTTATGACAATACAACTGGTCAAACTACATTTGGAAGTCCAATACCACCGTAAAATAAAATCTTTAATTTACAATAATTTTTACTTTAAACATAGAAACATATTCCAAGTCTTTTAGACCGTAAACTGTCTTACGCTACGTTCGTCATTCGTCTCTCATTCCGATACCGCTAATTGACGAAAGACCAGATTTTGGGAATACATGAATCGTATGATAAAGCGTTGGGTTGTTTAAGCTTCAGGTTGTCAAGTTTAGACTGTTAATTAATCTTGGTTAGATAATTTGCCTACTCTTCACCAAAGCGCTTGTAGTTTTCAACAAGGCCTTTTAGCGGCATACTTTTTCCACCAACAATTTTAAGATCCACCTTAATCTTGCCCTTTTCAATAGTAATTATGTTGTAGGTGTTTTCAAAGAGGCCTCGCATCCTCTTAGATGATCCATGTTGGAGGTCGTTTTCTGGGCTGTTGTTTTCGTGTGGCATTTTCACACCGGGAATAATGTCCTGATTCTGCGCTTTAACCTTGCCAACACTTTACAACTGCTTGCAATCCCAAGAATGTAAACCGTAACCAATTAGAGACTGAGTGGTATCCAAAGGATGTGAGCGATAACAAGAGCGATGGAGCATAAGGTGTAGGTTCGCTTAATCCATCTCCAGAACATCGTTTTTTATTCTATTCTTAATTTGCTGATAAAACTGCGGGGTCGTTTTTGCTACAACTCCAATAATGTCATGGTGTTTGGTCCAGACTATCTTGTCCACTATGACGCTGCTTTCATTGATTCTCTCTAATGATCCGCTCATCAGGTCTCCGCTCTCTATTTTTAACATATAGGGACTTGGAGTAGGATTTGTTGTTATTGCAAGGCATAGACAACCAATAGTGTTCTGATGGAGCAAATTTTTGGATATTACAAGCCAAGGACGAGGTTTAATTTCTTGTCCCTCTATGATTTGCTGGCTGACCTTGACAATATCTCCGGGCTGCAGGCTAGCTGGATTTTTCATTTATTTCGTTATCAGAAATCTCTTTCATAACTCTTTTTGATAGAAGATCTATATCCCTCTCAACAGGGTCTTCTACCTGTTCTCTTTCTTTCTTGGACTTTACTGCTCGTTGCATGTTATAGATATGGCATTATTTCCTTATTAACGTTAATAGTGTTATTTTTGAAAGCTCTGTCTCAATTCACTCCCGCAGACACGCCCCTAACGGACTACCCGTCTTGCACCACTCTTGAGATTGCGCTTATTCCATAAATTATGACTTGCCGACATATACCTAATCATCGTAGCTTGCGCTCCTGATGCTATAGATATATGGAGGAAAGACTTTGGCTTTACGTTCGCAAATTCACCCCGTTTAAACTGTTAATTAATCTTGGTTAGATAATTTGCCTACTCTTCACCAAAGCGCTTGTAGTTTTCAACAAGGCCTTTTAGCGGCATACTTTTTCCACCAACAATTTTAAGATCCACCTTAATCTTGCCCTTTTCAATAGTAATTATATTGTAGGTGTTTTCAAAGAGGCCTCGCATTCTTTCAGATGATGCGGTTCCAGCATTGGCAATGGTCAGATGTCCAAAATGCCAGAACCAAGGTCGGTGCTTGTGACCGCATATTACCAAGTCTATCTTGCTTGCAAGAGCCGTACGCAGAACATCGCCAGAATCAATTACTGTTACCCTGTCAGTCCCAGTATCTGG
>JASHOW010000061.1 GCA_030038445.1 Nitrosopumilaceae archaeon | reverse complement strand
TACTGGACACTGTCCTCTTTCTCCCTTGTATTTAATATCAAAGTATTGCACAATTTCTACGTCGCAGTTCCAGCAAGTTATCTTCTTAAACGAAGGCTTGGCCATCTTTTCGTACAAATCAAGTTGCTTTTTATTGATATTTAAACTACCTATCAAATTTATTTAAGAGAAATAAGGGAAAAATGTGCAGATTACATCAAACTCTCCTGATCCTTTCATAAAATTAATATCCGAAAAGGGCGAGAAAGCACGCCTATTGTTTCTTGGGCACATAAAGGAACTGGCCAGAAAAGTGCCAGTAAAGGTAATGCTAGGAGATGGTACAGTTACAGACCAGGAATCTTTTGACCCTGGGCTAGTAAGACAGTTTTATGATACAGTTCTGCGCGGATTACCTGCATGGGCTAGTAATGGTGTATCCGTTACAACAGACCAAGACCTACGACGTAGTTTCATCAAATTTGAGATAAAGGAGGGAAACTATGTGCTATCCTGCCATATGTCATTACAGTATCATGCTTTACTTTTCTACAAACCAGACCACAAAGTAATCGATATACAAAAAGAGATATCAAAGATAAGCCAAGAGATAGAAAATCTTCAGCGTAACATGGCTCCAGAAAGCGACAAACAGATTGAGGAAAGACTGAGAAAAGCAGGGTATGAGAACGTAGACCAGCAAAAACTTTTTGAACTATTATTTGAGCACGATAATTTGACACAAGAATTGATAGAATTGCAGCAGGAAAATCAGAAGCAAGTCAACGAGCTTGTTAAAAGACAGACTCTTCTTTTCAAGGAGCTAGACAATCTATTGATCGAAGTATATCATACAATGCCTGTAATGATTGACGAGATGAGAATGATTGCAGCAGAAGAAGGATGTATGTGTGTTTTTAATTTGGAATATCTGAGGAACAATGCACGTGAAGGAAACCTCAACCTAGAGAGAATTCCAGATAAAGTAAAAAACAGCTTGTTGAGTATGACAGATGATGTTGTACAAGTTTTAAGATTTTAAAAATTGTTATATCTTAGTCTTTTTTATCTACTGATACTTTTAGTCAAGGGGTCATGGAACTGACGCAAGGTGTCATCGTATATGGGGAGTTGACGCCAAGCAGACCCCTTGACTTAGATCTGAGATCTATCATAAATGCTATTTAGCCTTTTCCGGATTCTTGAAAAATTCAGTTAAAAGGAAATCACCAGCGTAATTTTTACATTAATTGTGTTTAAAAATCAAAAATGCTCAACGTTTTTTGGCCTTTCACTATTTAAGAAGCCAAATATACGGTAATCAAAGTGAAGATGCTGTTGAATTTAGCCTATAATGATATTGTAAAATCGCAAAAAATTCAAGGAAGAGTAATTCGCAGAACACCACTGGAACTGTCACGAACCTTTAGTCAGATGATGGGATCTCAGGTATATCTGAAATCAGAATGTTTGCAAAAAACTGGGTCCTTTAAGGTTCGTGGAGCGTACGCGAAGATTGCTACGTTATCTGCCGAGGAAAAAAGAAAAGGAGTTATTGCAGCATCTGCTGGAAATCATGCACAGGGAGTAGCATTTGCATCATCGCTAGAGAAGATACCCTGCACAATTGTAATGCCAGTTACCGCATCACCTGCAAAGGTAGCCGCAACTAGATCTTACGGTGCAAACGTTGTATTGCATGGAACTATTTACGATGAGTCATGGTCAAAAGCGCAGGAATTGTCAAAAAATACCGGTGCCAAGATAATTCATGCATTTGATGACGAGACAGTTATCGCAGCCCAAGGAGTAATAGGCCTTGAAATAATGCAGGATCTTCCAAATGTTGATGAGATCTATGTCCCAATAGGTGGAGGTGGGCTTGCAGCGGGCGTTTTAAGTGCGGTCAAGTCAAGAAAACCAAATGTCAAAATTATTGGTGTTCAGTCATCAGCATTTCCAGCTATGAAAAAGTCGCTTGATTCAGGAAGACTCGAAGCGGTAAAGGGTCAGAGAACTATTGCCGATGGTATATCAGTCAAAAAACCAGGCGAGTTTACATTTAAGATAATCAACGAATTAATTGACGACATAGTACTAGTAGACGATTCGCAAATCGTTCAAGCTATGTTTCTACTTATGGAAAGAGCCAAGATAGTAGTAGAGCCAGCAGGAGCAGTAAGTCTTGCATGCCTTCTTGATAAAAAGCTCGCCAGTGGCAAAAAAATAGTTCCCATACTTTCTGGAGGCAATGTAGACATGTACTTGCTAGGCCAGATAGTTGCTAAAGGTTTGACGGAGATGGGTAGAATGGTAAAGCTATTCATCGTGTTAACGGACAAGCCAGGGGCCCTAAAAGAAGTGGTCGACGTAATATCCTCTCTTAGCGTCAATATTGTTGAGGTTGTTCACGATAGGCTAAGCTCAAACATTCCAGCCGGTACTGCAGGCGTTACCCTCAGCCTTGAGACGGAAAATCCGAAACATGCAGAAAGACTCATAGCAAACCTAAAGCAGCGAAACATCATCTTCAAGATAGTTACCTAACCATAAAATCTAGATGCCTAGAAATAAGTTATTTGGTAACTTTGTCTCTTGGTTTCTTAAAGTCCAACCTTGTAAAAAACAATCCGTATATTGAACCTCCTACTGTTAGCAATCCCAAGATTATTCCTATCATCATGGAGTCCATCACATCATCTGTACTGATTATATCATGATGGAGCTAGAGATGGAACAAACATTGTAACGATAAGATACGAATTGAATGCAAGTATTATACCTACAAAGACAAAGGCTGCTATGGTAGTACTTGTTCTGTTGACAAATTCTCCCATCAATCCCTTGTTTTTTGACAAAAGTACCAATGGAATCATTGGTAATGGGATAAGCAAGCTAAGTATGACTTGGCTGTAAACCAATATGTTTAGAGGATCTATTCCTAACAGTATTGCTACAGTAGTTGGTACAACATTTACAAATCGAGTTATGAAACGGCGTATCCAGACATTTGTCTTTTTCCCTAGCAATCCTTCGTATATGGTCTGACCTGCCATAGTTCCTACTATTGAAGATGAGATTCCAGAAGACAGCAGGGTTACAAGAAAGATCACCCCAGCTCCAATGCCAAACAAAGGAACAAGCGTCTTGTAAGCATCAGATATTGATGATATGCCAGAATTGTGAGTATGAAATGCGGCCGCAGACGTTATCAGTATTGCAGCATTTACCAAACCCGCAATAGTAAGCAGCATGATGCATTCATAGAGATGAAACTTGCGAGCTTTTCTTTTTTTATCAAGCGGTTTATCTTTTACTTTTCTTGCAGCAAGCGAGGTATGAACAAACAGCGCGTGAGGCATAACAGTTGCACCTATGATGCCAACCGCTACCAGGAAAGCCCCATTTCCATCAAGTACTGGGGTGACCGAATGATATGCTATTGAGGGAAGGTCTGGTTTTGCCAAAAAGACCTCATATAGATATCCAATCCCAATTATAGATACAAACAGCATGAACATCTGTTCAATGATTCTGAGTCTTCGAGATGTCAGAGTAAGTATCAGGATAACATCAAATGCGCCAAATATGGATGCGTAGATCATTGGAACGCCAAATAATAGGTTCAATGCAATTACCGTACCTAGATATTCTGCTAGGTCTGTTGCAGCTGCTGCCGCTTCTGCAGCAAGCCAATATGGTATTATGTACAGCCTCTTCCTGAACTTGTCTCGTAGTATCTCTGGAAGCGATTGCCCTGTGGCAATTCCCAGCTTTCCTGACAAATATTGGAGAAGCATTGCCATTGCACTTGCAAGCCAGACTACCCATAGCAAGTCATAGTTATATGATGCTCCTCCTTGAATGTCGGTTCCATAATTTCCTGGATCCATATAGGCAATGCTGACAATGACGGCTGGCCCCATGTAGGAGAGCAGTTGTGCTATCTTGCTATTGCGATAAGCATGCTTGATCTTTGAGATCTTGTTTTCGCCAGGGGTATTCTCAGTCATTGTTTGTGGATTAAAGGGAGCGAACCAAATATAAAATTTAGCTTAGGCTACATTATTTAGCTTGGTCTAAATTTAAATACTTTGAAAGACATTATTATCAACATACAAGTCAGGATCTTGTTGAGAAAAACTCGATCAAAATGGAAAGACCATTCTTCCCTTACATGGCTTGATGTGATACGTGATGTGAAGATCCTGGCAAAAAAGATAACAGAACTGAAGATCGAGTTTAACAAAATCTCTACCATATCAAGGGGAGGATTAGTCCCTGCCAGATTGATAGCGGATCAACTGGGTCTTAAAGAGATACTAGTGGATGAGGATCTGATACAACCAAAAACATTGTTTGTAGATGACATTTACGACTCTGGTGAGACGTTCAGGAAAATTCTCAGAAAGACAAAAATGCCAGAGAATTTTACATATGCCACTTTAGTAGCACGAAAAGGTACAAGATACCCAAGTCAGCTGGTCTTTGCAAGAAAGACCAAAGGTATGGAATACATTGTATTTCCTTGGGAGGCCAACGAACACGAAACCATACTCAAGACAAGATATAAAAACAGACATCGCACCAAGCCTAAAAATAATTAATGGCCGTACAACATAACATAACAAATGGCATTTGGCGTAGATGTAGATACATTAAGCTTGACATTTGACAAGCTACAGTACATTTTCAGTGGTTATGGCCAAATCCGAGATTCATTTCTTGAAACAAATACAACATACATGCAAGGAAAAATTACTGACAGGGAATTTTTCTACAATGTTCAGGAAGCAGTCATGAGATTTTCAGCGTTGGAGTTTTTAGCACTAAAGGCAGTCTTTGAAATAAAAAAATCACTGGACAGGGCCACAAGAACTGACAGGGCTGGAAATGTGGCAAATGCCGCTTCTAAACAGGAATCTTTTCCTAAAAGTCACTCTCTTGCTTCTTTTGTTGTGGCCGGAACGCTGCCTAGACCACACGATGTTGCGTCTTCTACAGGACAAGAAAAGAAAAACTGTCTGCACTGCGGAATTTTAATCAAAACAGGCTCGAGTTTTTGCACCAACTGTGGCAATAAGATGTGATAGAATCACATCCAAATATGTCAGATTGTTGCCAATAATTGTTAGCAGTTAGTTTTCTGGCTTGGCTTGTTTGGATTTGCGTTTTGCTATTGTTCCACTTGCTATTGATGCTATAAGCAACGCAAATGCTATCTCTGTAAGATATTGGTAGCTTTCACTTTTTATGTTGATAAATGAGAAAACAATCAGAACAAAGCCAATTGCAGCCAACACAAAACTCAAAACACCTAGGTTATTTTTTGCCGTGTTGTGTTTTATGTTGTGACATATTTCAATGTATCAAGGATTAATGGATCGGAAGGGATTTGAACCCCTGACCACCGCAGTGTGAGTGCGGTATCCTACCAGCTAGACCACCGATCCAAGCATTTTGAAAAGCAGGCACCTATTTTGTCTTTGCACTGAACAAAGTCAAGATTAAAAGAATTTTTTTACGTCAAGCCTTCTTTATATGGCATAAGGTTTAATTCGATAACTAGATCAATTGCAGAACATGCGCATACTGCAGCTTCATTGTGATTATATCGAGTTTACACCAATTAAAAAAGAGATCAAATCAGCTGAAGACATAGAACTAAAAACAGAACACCTGGATGAGGTCGTTGTAGCGTTTGTAGCAGTTGAAGATGGAGACAACGCTGATGTCGCAAAAAAGGCAATGGGTGAGATCTCCGAATCTATGAAAAAGGTCGGCTGTAAGAAATTATTGTTATACCCATATGCCCATTTGAGCTCAAAGCTTGCATCTCCAAGTGCTGCCTTGTCTGTCCTCAAAGAGATGGAATCAAAAGCAGACGGACTGGATGTTCGCAAAGCCCCATTTGGGTGGACCAAGTCATACAAACTGCAAGTAAAGGGCCATCCCCTTGCAGAAAGCTCCAAGACCATATCGGCTGGGGAAGAAAAAGAACCTACTTCAGAGGCACTAAAGGCAGAATCAAAGATTCAGTCATTTTGGCACATTATGACTCCAGATGGCAAGATGCATGACATTGACAAGTTTAATTTTGCAAAACATGCAAATCTAGAGGTTCTTGCAAAATACGAAGCTGCAAAGAAACGTTCAGTTGACGAGCCACCCCCCCATGTAAAACTGATGAAGAAGCTAGCCATTGCAGATTACGAGCCAGCATCTGACGCAGGCAACATGAGATTCTTTCCAAATGGAAGGCTGATAAAATCACTAATAGAGCGATATGTCACCGACAAGGTTGTAGAATATGGAGGGTTTGAAGTAGAGACTCCTATCATGTATGACTCACATCATCCAAGCATGGAAAGTTACTTTAACAGATTCCCAGCAAGGCAATACAACGTAAACTCTGAGGGAAAACAGCTTTTTTTGAGATTTGCGGCATGCTTTGGACAGTTTCTTATGGCCAAAGACTTTCAAATGTCATACAAAAATCTACCGTTAAGACTGTATGAGCTTACCCGATATAGTTTTAGAAGAGAGCAATCAGGCGAACTTGTAGGATTACGAAGATTAAGGGCATTTACGATGCCTGACTGCCATGCCATGTGCAAGGACATGGAACAGGCAAAGGAAGAGTTTCGAAAAAGATTTGATTTGTCAAGGCAGGTCATCAAGGGATTAGGGTTGGAAGAATCAGATTTTGAGATGGCAATTAGATTTACAGAGGAATTTTATAATGAAAATAAACCTCTTATTGAAGAGCTTGTAAGCAAGATAGGAAAACCCGTTCTTGTTGAGATGTGGAAAGAGAGATTTTTCTATTTTGTTCTCAAGTGGGAATTTAACTATGTAGATAATCTCGGCAAAGCTTCCGCACTTTCAACAGACCAGATTGATGTTGAAAATGGCAAGAGATACAACATAGAGTTTATTGATGAAACAAACAAACCACAAAACCCAATCATATTACACAACTCCCCAAGTGGTGCAGTAGAGCGTGTGATATACGCATTACTAGAAAAGGCCGCAAAAGATCAAAGAGAAGGACGCAAGCCAGGATTACCCCTTTGGCTTGCGCCAACCCAGGTAAGAATAATCCCAGTCAAGCCCGAATTTTTTGATTATTGTGAAAAATTAGCTGAGGAAATATCACAAAAAGAGATTCGTGTTGATCTTGACGACAGAAATGAAAGTGTCGGCAAGAGCATCAGGGATGCAGAAACCGACTGGATACGATATATCATTGTAATTGGCGAGAAAGAGGTAAATGCCACAAAGATAAGCATACGGGACAGAAAGACTGGCAGTGTAAAAGAACTCTCTGTTGATGAGCTTGTCAGAGAGATCAAAGAGGAAACAAAGGACAAGCCATTTCTGAAGATGAATATGAACAGGCATGTCTCAAAAAGGCCTCAGATAATGGTCTAGATGAACATCTGGTAAAACGGTTTCTTATAGGATCAACGATTAGCTTATTGTGGTCAGTTATTTACGTGAAAGATTCATAGCAATTACTTCGGCCATTAGTTTTGCTGCAACCGATGCAGTTGCCCCATTGTCGTATGGCGGACACAATTCTACAATATCCATGCATCGTATCACATTATTTTCCATTGCATATATCATATCAAACAATTCACGAGATGTAATACCCATGGCTTCTGGATTGCCAACTCCTGGCGCAAATGCTGGATCAAGTACATCCAAGTCTACGCTCAAGTAAACTTTGTCAAATGTAGAAAGGGCATCTTTTACAAGTTTTGGTCCCAGTCCATCACGTACATCTTTGTCAGTGATGGTTCGAACCTTGTGCTCAGTCTTAAATGCAAGCTCCTCTTTAACATAAGAACGTGCACCAACATGCACTATGTTATCAGCTCCGCGTTTTTCAATGACTCTTCGAAGATAAGCAGCATGGCTTAGTTTGATATCTGCGTATTCATCGCGTAGGTCATAATGTGCATCAAATACAATATAGCCAGTGTCTTTTGGAAAGTTCAAGTAGGTGCCATATGTGATAAGATGTTCTCCTCCAAGAATTATGAGTTGTTTATTGCGTGAAACAAGCTCAGAAGTAATCTTTCCTACCATGTCAAGTACCTCTGTTGCCACAACGGTGTGTTTTGTATTTCCGAGGTCCTCAATGTTTACAGATTCTAGGTCAACATTGAACTTGTTTGAAAAGATCTCAATATTGTTAAATGCAAGCCTAATTGCATCAGGTCCAAATCTAGTTCCAGGCCTAAATGAATGTGTAGAATCAAAAGGTATGCCATATACAATTGCGGAGACTTCGCCATCCTCGTTTGGACTAGTTATCAAAGGATTTCTATTCATGTAGAGATCTGTAAAACTCATCAAACACGCTCGTGCTGTACCACAGATATAATGTTATGGGAAGAGGCAATCATAATACAAAAATATCAGATTGGCGAGAACGCCTCGATGATGGGGTTTAGGTAGATCAAAAAAGCAACCTAGCGTTCTCGTCATTTTTCATTGTCAAACTTGGTATTTATCGATAGATGAACTTGGTTAACTTGATTACGTACAAAGAACCCAAGCAACCAGGTACTTACAGAACTATAGCATTGCCAATGGCTTCACAGTTTACGTGCGCAGAGGATTCGTTGACCCTGTTACATGTCTTGCATATCAGGCTGATTATCTCATTACAAGCGTGGCATCGTTGAAATTCTTGCATATTTTCACCACAGGTTCTACATGAATCCATTCTCATATATACAAAATTTATAAATTCTCTTTATAAATTATATGAATATTAGTATTGACTAAGTGAATGAAAAATAATCATCAAGACAGGCTTCGTTTTGGGCTCAGATAGACAATTTCTTTCGTATAATTTCAAGTGTAATACTTGGATCGGCCTTGCCTTTGGTCTTCCGCATAACCTTTCCTACCAGATAGTTTACAGTATCAGGATTTTGTTGCACTTCGGTTACTGCTCTTTCCTCTTCCTTGAATACCTCCTCAATTATCTTTTCAAGTGATGATGCATCGCTTACGTTGCCCAAATCAAGACTTGAGATGATGTCAGACAATGTCTTGCCGGTATTAATCATCTCTTGTAGCGCAATCTTGCCTGAATTTCTTGTTATCTTATTGCTTATAATAGAATCCGCAAGGTCAGACAGGTGTACCGCAGTTATCTTCAATCCAAGTTTCTTTTCTCTTGTATCTGCAACACCCATCAAATCCGTGGTAATGATATTTGCAACCTCTTTTGCGTTGTATTCCGTATGAGCTTTTTCAAATAGATCAGAATAGAACTTGTCTGAAGACAGAACGTCTGCAACTTGTGGTGGAATTCCGTATTTTTTGATATAGCGTTCTTTTTTTGTCACGATGCTTTCTGGCATTTGTGTTTGTAGTTCCATCATCTTGCTTTGTGGTATTCCTATGATTGGAATATCAGATTCAGGTAGGTAGCGATAGTCTTGTTCTTCTTCTTTTGACCTTGCTGAGACAGTAATCTTCCTTGCCTCATCCCAATGCCTTGTCTCTGCAGCAACAGAAATGTTCCTTTGAATCAAGCTTCGCTGGCGCGTATTCTCAAAGTGTAGTGCTTTTTCTACATCTCGAAAAGAGCCAACATTTTTTATCTCAACCCTGTTTCCTTGTCCAACAGATATATTTCCATCTACTCTCATGGCACCATCAAGATACGGATCTGACACACCAAGATTCTCTGCTAGATCTGCTATAACATTAAGAAATAGGCGCACCTGTCTTGGGCTTTCAAAATCTGGTTCCGTTACTATCTCGACTAGTGGAGTTCCAGCCCTGTTGTAGTCAACAAGCGTAACCTGTGTTTTCTCCGAGCTCCCCTCGTATACTAGCCTTCCCGGATCCTCCTCCAGTTGAATTCTTCGTATTCTAATCTTCTTATCCTCTATCGATATAGCACCGTCAGAGCCTATGCTTGTTGGTCCATATGCGTTGTATTGTGTGATTTGAAAGTTTTTTGGAAGGTCTGGATAAAAATAATTCTTTCTAAAGAAACTGATTTGTTCTGGAATCTTGCATCCAAGGGCTAGAGATATCATAGCTGCTTTTTCTACTGCCTTTTTGTTGAGCATGGGCAATGAGCCTGGAAGTCCCATGCAGACAGGACAGATGTTTGAGTTTGTTGGTAGGTTTCTATAATCTGCTTTGCATCCACAGAAAAGCTTGCTTTCCAGCTTTGTTAGCTGACAGTGAATCTCAAGTCCTATCTTTGTCATATTGGCACCTCTGGAAGATGAATTGTTTGCTGTAATGCATATGCAGCTTGCAATAGATTCTTTTCTTGAAATGAGTTTGCAAAAAGCTGTATTCCAATTGGCAGTCCAGAGCCTGAAATTCCAAAGGGGACAGAGATTGCAGGGATTCCAGTCAGATTTGCGGTAATGGTATTGATATCAAGAAGATACAATGTCAGCGGGTCATCTATCTTCTCGCCAACTTTGAATGGTAGTATTGGCATAGTGGGAGATATTAGGAAATCTACTTTTTTGAATGCTTCGTCAATCTGTGACTTGATCATTGCTCGAACCTTTTGTGCCTTTAGATAGTACTTACCATAATAACCAGCCGACAACACAAATGCACCAAGCAGCATTCTTCGAGTTACTTCAGGCCCGAAATTACTTCTGACCTTTGACACATATGCCTTAAATTCATAACCCTCGGTTCCAAAATTAAATCCATATCTCAAGTTGTCATATCTTGCAAGGTTGCTGCTTGCCTCTGCAGATGCGATTGTATAATACGCTGCCACAGAATTTTCCACTGCATCAAGTGATATCGGTATACATTCTGCACCCAAGTCTTGTAGTTTTGACATGGCCAAATTTGTTGCAGAGGATACCTCTTTGTCAACGCCGTTGCCTACCATCTGTTGTACCAAGCCAATCTTTTTTCCCTTTATTCCGTTATCTATCCCATGAGTATAATCGACGTTTTCTCTTTTGACAGTTGTGTTGTCATGGGAATCATATCCAGCAATTATGCTCATGACAAGAGCAATATCTTCTACTTTTCTTGCAACAGGACCTATCTGCTCTATGCTGTTTGCATACGAGACAAGACCATACCTGCTAACAAGACCATACGTTGGTTTTAGTCCCACAACAGAGCAAAAGCTTGCAGGACTTCT
>JASHOW010000060.1 GCA_030038445.1 Nitrosopumilaceae archaeon | reverse complement strand
TGTCCAAAAAAGGGGACAAGGTAACCGTACTAGTACGTTCAGGACAGATCGGAAACTCTCAGGTCACTACGGTTACAGGAGATCTTACATACCTAGATTTTGACTTTCCCGATGACACATACGATGTTGTGTATCACTTGGCTGCTGCCTGGCCTGGAGAGAAGGACAAGAAATTACAGAAAAAAGTAAACTATGATGGGGCGGTCAACTTGCTAAGCAAGGTAAAGGACAAGGCCAAGTTTTTTGTCTATGTCTCAGGCCTTGGTGCCTTTGGGGATGTAAAGGAAAAAACAATAGATGAGAACACAAACCCAAATCCAAATACAGATTATGCCAAGATAAGGCTGCAAGCCCAACAATATCTTCAAGAAAACTGCAAGCAGTATGGAATTCCATTTAGTGTTGCATATCTTGGTGACGTGTATGGTAACGGGGGATGGTTCAAGTCCATGATGGTTGAAAGGCTCAAGAAGGGCTCGTTTAAAATTCCAGGGTCTGGAAAATATTACCGAAGCTTTGTACATGTAGACGACGTAGTGTCTTCACTCATCTCGATAGCAGAAAAAAATCAGAAAGACCAGTCGTTTATAGTGACCGATTCAAATCCTGTTACATTCTCAGAGTTTACAAGTTTTGTGTGCTCAAAACTTGGAGTAAAAATGCCGGGAACAATTCCAGCGTTTCTTGCAAAGACCGCTCTTGGCTCTGATTTCGTAACACTGCTGACAACGTCAACTAGAGCATCAAATTCCAAGATATCACAGATATGCAGCTTGGCGTATCCGTCATATCTGGATGGCATAAATGCAGTTCTTTCAGAAATGAAATCCTGATTGGAATATAATATGTGCCTTCTTCTAGGTTCGTGTGGGTCTTGGAAGCAACTGGGGACAGGTTCTAGAAGTACTCGAACAAATAATTCCAGTCTATGACAAGGTCAACTCGTTTATCTCGCTTGGAAAAGACCTAGAGTTTAGGCAACGTGGAATAAAAAACAGGGTAAACAAGAAAAACAATATTCTTGATGCCGGCTCTGGATTTGGCAACATGTCAAAGACAGCAATGAATCTATGCGAAAACGAATTACAAGTTACACTGTATGATCCACTAAAACCAATGCTAAAGAACACCAGCAGATTGTTTACAAAAACTCCATCCCTTGCATGCGGGGTCTTTGAACACATTCCCTTCAAAGATGAAAATTTTGATGCAGTTCTCTGTGGGTATTCATTGCGTGATGCAATCAGCCTTCGCATTGCAATATCAGAGGTACACCGTGTACTAAAAAAGGGGGGAAGATTTGTGATTGTAGACCTTGGCAAGCCAGATGACCCACTGATAAGGGCAGGTGTCTCCTTTTATCTGCGAGTCATTTTACCTATTATTGCACTTGTCGCAGGAGGAAGACTGGGATTGAAGTTTGCTGCACTCTATGATACGTACAAACTGTGGCCACAAAATGCACAACTCAAGTCACTGCTTCTTGAAAAGTTTTCCCGTGTTGAGTTTGATACGGGAATGATGGGCGGCGCAGTAATAGTGGCAGCTTACAAATAGTCTAAAGCTTTAATTTTGGAAATGGCGCACTCTACTTGTGCCAGATTTTTCCCTTACCATAATGGGCAATGATTGGATAGTCATAGCATTTGTGGCACTGGTGATGTTTCTTGGAACAAAGCGCATGCCAGAAGCATCAAGAAAACTAGGAAAAATTGTGGGGGAATTTAATAAAACAAAAAATAGCGTACAAAACGAGATGAAAAAGGCCACAGAAGGCTTTAGCATACCTGTACAAGGACCGGTAACTACAGAAAGACAAAAGCTTGAGGTGATGGCAAAAACTCTTGGAATCGATTATGCAAACAAGACAGATGACGATCTACGAAATCAAATCTCGTCAAAGCTTGGGACACAAAATACCGGCAAGGGTTCAGAGCAGTCAGCCAAATAATATGCGATCTATTCTCAACAAATTTAAATACAATACGTAAAGAGCATATGGATAGGGTTTGACCAAGATAGATCCATGGCAGAATGCATTAAAACAACTTGCATCTGCTGCACAAATTTTGAAGCTTGATCCAGGCATACATGAAATGCTTGCAAATCCAAAAAAAGTTTTGACCGTTTCTCTTCCTGTCAAGATGGATGATGGAAGAATCAAGGTTTTTACAGGATTTCGTTCCCAGCATAATGATTTTCGAGGCCCATTCAAGGGCGGAATACGATACCATCCAGACGTTACAATTGAAGAGGTAAAGGCGCTCTCCATGTGGATGACATGGAAGTGTTCTATAGTTGATGTTCCCTTTGGCGGCGGCAAGGGAGGAATTATCTGCGATCCTAAAAGGCTCTCGGCTGGAGAAAAGGAAAGACTTACGCGAAGATATGCTTATGCTATATCAGAGATAATTGGCCCTGGAAAAGATGTCCCGGCTCCGGATGTCTACACTACAGGAAAGGAGATGGCGCAGATAATGGATGTCTACAGTGTGATGCACGGACAGGGTGAGCCTGCCGTTATCACTGGAAAGCCAATTCCTATTGGAGGCTCTCAGGCAAGAGATGTTGCAACCGGTCTTGGCGTCTCTTACTGTGTAAGAGAGGCTGCCAAAAAGGTGGGACTAAGACTAAAAGGCGCAAAGGTGGTTGTACAAGGATATGGCAATGCCGCAACACATGCAGCGGAGTATATCGAGAAGATGGGAGCAAAGATAATTGCAGTAAGTGATTCCAAGGGTTCTATAATAAACACAAAGGGACTGGACTCAAAGAAGGTCCTAGAGTACAAGAACAAGACAGGAACAGTAGTAGGATATCCGGGAAGCAAAAAGATCACAACAGAACAGCTTCTCACTACACCATGTGATGTGCTTGTGCCTGCCGCACTTGAAAACCAGATTACACCACAAATTGCAAAAAATGTCGATTGTAAGATAGTTGCCGAGGCAGCAAACGGGCCAACAACTCCAGAGGCAGATGAGATTCTGTTTAGGAACAAGATAATGGTGATTCCAGACATCTTGGCAAATTCCGGCGGTGTCTGTATATCATACCTAGAGTGGGTGCAAAACTTGCAGAGATACTACTGGACATTTGATGAAGTAGCAGGTAAGATGGAGCACCACATTGTAAAAGGATTCAATGACACGCTTGCCCTCTCAAAGAAACACAATGTTGACATGAGAAAGGCAAGCATGATTCTTGCAGTAGGCAGGGTACTAGAGGCATACGCAGCAAGGGGCCTCTGGCCGTAAAAAATTTGTCCTAGAGAACCAAAAGATGACCAAGGCATTTGTAGCTATTCACTGTGAGACTGGAAAAGAACCGCAGGTAATCAAAAAACTTGCAGAGATAAGGGGAGTTAAAAATGCCATGGGAGTTCTTGGCCTGTATGATATTATTGTGGAAATCGAAGCAGATGATTCAATGACTCTGGATAAGATAATAACGCAGCATGTGCGCAAGGTGCATCATGTACTAAGTACGATGACACTTATCGTAGTGTAGAATATTCTTTACAGTACGATACTAAAAAATAAAAATTAAAAGATCTGAATTTAAGAGGTGCTAAACGAGTGACCACAAGAACAGGACTTGGTCACATTTGGATTGTTTATCTTAAATCCAGCGCCCATTAGGCTCTCGATGTAATCGATATTTGCGCCTTTTAGATAGTCTGCACTGTAACTGTCAACAATCATCTTTACGCCATTCTCTTCGATTAGAAGATCGTCTTCCTCTGCTTTTTTCTCAAAGCCCATTCCGTAAGACAATCCAGAGCATCCGCCGCCCTGAACATAAACTCGCAGAAATTCTGGCTTTTCTGCCTCTTCTTTCATAAAGGCAGCTACCTTTTCTGCAGCTTTTGGCGTGATTGTTATCAGCTTTGTTGCCTGTGTATTGCTCATATTACAGATTCATGCTCTAAATTATAATAATCTTTTCCTACCGGCCATATTAGGAATAAAATGTAAGTTTCTCTATTTTTTTGATTTGTTCACAAAGGCAGTCATTCTTTCTGCCCTGTCTGGATGTGTAAAGCACAGCCCCCATGTGTAAAGTTCCAATGCCAGTCCAGTATCAATGTCAGAGTTTCTACCCTTGTTTATTGCAACCTTTGACATCCTAACTGCCATGGCAGAGTTTTGTGCAATCATCTTTGCCATGTTTGTAGTCTCTTCAGTTAGTTTGGCAAGCTCTACGACCTTGTTTACAAGGCCCATCTCCTTTGCCTCGTCTGCTTTAACCATTCTTCCTGTATAGATCAAGTCTTTTGCCTGTGATATTCCAATTATCCTTTGCAGTCTTTGTGTACCACCCCAACCTGGGCAGACACCTATTGTCACCTCTGGTTGACCCATCTTTGCGGTATCTGCGGCTATTCTAATGTCACATGCAAGAGCAAGCTCGCATCCTCCTCCAAGTGCAAATCCATTGATTGCTGCAATGGTGGGTCTACTACAATTTTCTACGGTATGTGTGAGCAGATGACCAACCTTTGCATAGGCCTCAGCCTCGATTGGTGTGATTGTTGACATGTAAGCAATATCTGCACCTGCAGAAAATGCCTTGTCGCCTTCTCCTGTAAGTATTACAACCTTCACCGAGTCGTCTACCTCTATCTCTTTGAACGTCTTGATTATGTCATTTGCAACTTCCATGTTCATGGCATTGAGCTTGTCAGGCCTGTTTATCTTGACGATGCATATTCCATCTGATTTTGAAACATTAACTAGAGACATGTTCAAACTCCACCTGTTCAGGAAATTAAACCTTGTCTGGTTTGTGCTTTCCCCATTGGTATAGTGCAGCTCCTGAGGCTACCCAGTTTCTGATATCATCATAGACTGGAACTTGGTGTTTTTCAATCAGTACTGATATCTTTTGTGTATATGGACCGCCGTTTCCTCCCACAAGCAGAGGCTTTTTGCCTTGTTTTGAAAACTCGCCAAGGTAATCAATGATTGTCTCCTCTAGTGGGTCGTCTTGAAAGACAAACCAAGGCATTACTATATCGATATTAGGGTCATCCATAAATTTCTGGATTGCATACCTGTAATCATCAGCATTGGCGCCGCCTGTGACGTCAGCGGGATTGCCATTTCCTATTACATAAGTTGGAGGATAATGCGCCTTCATCTCTTTTATTGTGGATTCTGTGACCTTGCCAAGCTCTAGTCCATATTTTTCAAATTGGTCTATTGCTCCAATCATTGGGCCTGCGCCGTTGCTTACAAGCCCCACTCTTGGACCACTTGAAGCAGGCTGCCAAGCTAGGGATTTTACAACAGATGCAAGTTCTTGATAGCTATCTACTGATATTATTCCGGCTTGTTTGAAAGCATCCATGATTATTGCATTGGCACCTCCAAGTGAGCCGGTGTGTGATGCTGCTTGCTTTGCTCCAAGCGTTGTTCGTCCGCTCTTCCATATGACAATTGGCTTTTTCTTTTCTTTCATAACACGTTTTGCAGTCTCGATGAATTTGCGACCATCGCCAAATCCTTCGACATAAAGTGCTATAACCTTGGTTTGCAGATCATTTGCTAAATACCATATCATGTCTGCCTCGTCTACGTCTGATCTGTTTCCATAGCTTACCATCTTTGAAAGACCAAATGTGTCTGCAGTCTCAAGAAAACTAATTCCCATTGTGCCGCTCTGGGACAGTAATGCCACTGGGCCTTGTTTTGCGCGAACCATTCTTGCCTGACCCTGAAATGCACAGTCGAGCCTGTTTGCTGCATTGAACATGCCGATGCAGTTGGGACCAATGATTCTAATTTTGTGCTGCTCGGAGAGTCTCTTTATTTCTGCCTCGTATGCAGCCCTTTCTCCACCAAGCTCCTTTCCGCCCCCTGACACGATGACAACATTGTGTATTCCTTTCTTTGCGCATGTTTCAAGAACTGGAGGCGTGACAGAAAGGTCTACACATACGACAACCAAGTCAATTGGATCTTGGATGGCCTCAAGGCTTGGATAGCACTTGATACCGAGGATCTCTTCTGATTTTGGGTTTATTGGATATACCTTGCCTTTGTAGTCGTGTTTTGCAATGCTGTCAAGGACAGAGTTGCCAACCTTGCCGGGGGTGGCAGAAGCGCCAACCAGAGCTACTGATTGTGGAGTAAAGAATGTCTCCATGAACTCTATGTTGGGCTGGACCTTGGAGATTGCATCCTTTTTGATCTCCTTTCTTAGAATTATCTTTGCATCTACAACAAAGTATGATTTTGGATATACAACAATTGGGTTAAAGTCAATACTGTCAAAGTATACTGCGTTATCCACTCCAATCTTTCCAATCTGTACCAATGCCTTTGCAAGCATGTTCAGATCAATTGGTTTGCTTCCTCTGTACCCTTGAAGTATCTTGGCACCCTTGAGTTCTGCAAGCATTGATTTTGCATCCTCTACAGTAATTGGAAGCATTCTAAATGCAACGTCCTTGAATATCTCTGTGAGAACTCCTCCCAGTCCTACCATTATGACGGGACCAAATTGTGGATCGTTTTGCAGCCCTACAATAAGCTCGACTCCTTGTGGCACCATCTTTTCAAGAAGAATTCCTTTTAGGTGAACTCCCTTCTTCTTGGATAGTCTTGAGCACATGTCCGTAAACGCTTTTTTTACTTCTTTCTCGTTTTGCAGTCCGACTTTGACTCCTCCAACATCTGTCTTGTGAAGAATCTGCGGGGATACTACCTTCATGACAAGTGGAAATCCAAGTTTCTTGGCTGCCCTTGTTGCCTCTTTTACATTATTTACTAGGGCATATCCGGGAACCTTGATTCCATATTTCTTTAAAACTGCTTTTGAGAGATCCTCGGTAATTACCTTGTGATCCGTTGCTATTGTTTCTTCAAAAATTTTTGTAACGGTGCTCAAAGTGAGCATTCCTCTTTTTTGCCTGCAGAATAGACTTTACTCTGTATTGTGGTTTGATATATCATGACGAGATCCGAGTCTTAACTTCATTATATTAAACTTTTGTCAGAATCTGAGAAAATACCCGCAAATATGTTTTGTCAAAAAACACTCTAAGAATATAATGATATTTCCATGGTCATTCTGTAATAATATAGAAAATCAGAGGCAAAGACGTGTGCAAGGATAGAGGCTAAATTTATCAATAAGATGTCCAATATTGATTCAATGTTTTGTAATCAATGTGGAACGCAAACACCTGATAATTACAAGTTTTGTCCAGCGTGCGGAACTATGATGTTACACAATGAAGTAATATCTGATACAGAAATACAAAAAACTGAAAATCCACTTAACATTCAAGAAAGAGAAATAATCCCACTCTCTGATGATGTGGTAAATGAAAAACGAGATACTTGGAAATATAGATGCACCTACATTCAAGGACACTCACTGTATAAAAAATGGCTTAATGGAGTACTAAATTTTAATCGTGAAAGAAAGCAAAGCAACATTACTTTTCACTCGGATAACAAAGATATCAAAATCATAATGCCACTTGTTTCATTAGTGGAAATGGATGTTATTACTCTGACTCAAGGGTTTTTCAAAAGAGAGCAAGAGATGATAAAAATTCAATATACTGACGAACAGGGCAAAACTCAGATGCCTATTTTTCAAATTACCGAAGAAAAAATTGAAGATGTATTCAATCATTACAAGTTATTAAAAAATGAGCTTCTTGAACCTGTAGTACACAGTATAGTAACTCGAGATGGTGTAAAATCTGTATTAATAGATATGCTGTCGCCTCTAATGCATCAGAATGAAGCAACGCTCTGGAGTCAAAACGAAGTAAACGAAAAATCGAAAAATAGATTTGATATATCAAAAACCGTGACAAATTATCGAGTGTTTGTTTATGATCATCTAAATGATGTCATGTTAAGCTCTAGTTTTCTTTCAGATATTGATGATGTGGTTGTGGTGAACAGACATGTTAGATCTGAATCAAAGGGTGCAAGTTACATTGTTGGGGGCTATGGAAATAATATGTTTGGGGGCGTTATGCCATCACATTCATCAAGTGATAGTAATGCGGTAGGAGATGTGGTATTCATGCGTAATGGAAAACCAGATGTGATGATTGGAGATATTCCTGATCCAGATGGAGTCGCTGCTATGATAAAATCAGTCATGAGAGAATTGTATCCTAGAAATCAGCTTTAGGTAGTCATATCGCACTAAATTTTTGTCAAAGGTTGAATTCTGATTTGAAGTTTCGGTAAAATGTTTTCATATTATTTTGGATTGCGCTCATATTCTTTGATATGCCATCTGTTATCTCTTGGGCATTGATGTATGGCACAGAGTCCAATTCTGACTTGGATTTCTCAAGCCATAATCTTATGGTGGGCTCATCTACCTCAAGATGAAACTGTACTCCTACTGCACTTCCAACCCTTATTGCCTGATTCTGGTAATGCTTAGAGTGCGCAAGCCTGATTGCATTATCTGGAAGGTCAAACGTGTCTCCATGCCAGTGAAAGACCGTGGCAGGATTCTGCATCCCATCAAAGAGTTTTGATCTCGTTGTATTGTCAAACTCTATGTCGTGGTAAAACCCAATCTCTTTTCTCTCTCCTTGGTAGACTCTTGTTCCAAACGCTTTTGCAATAAGCTGTGAGCCAAGGCATATGCCAAGAACTGGTATGTTGCATTTGGTTGATTCCTGTATCAGCCTTATCTCGTCTTTGAGATAGGGAAGATCATCATTTGCACTTTCTGGAGCCCCAAGTATCACTATGACACGTGGCTTTATCGAAGGAATCTTTTCTTTCTTGGCAAGAATAGTTGTGGTGTCAAAACCATCCTGCTCAAACATCTTACCCAGCGTGGCAATTCCTTCGTTTCTTGTATTTTGTATAACTAGAATATCTGACACAAGTGAATCTCTGAAAATTGCTTAATATGTTTAATTCCAAATGAAGCCGTGGATATAACAGAATCTGAAAAACTCGATGTCCAGAACTTCATAAGATCTCTTAACCTACGAGACAGCATTGTGGTTGTGGAGGGAAGAAGAGACGAGGAGGCGCTCAAAAAACTTGGTTTCTCTGGAAACATATGCCAGTTTCACAGTTTTCATGGACTGGTAAAATTTGTCGATTATGCGCTACAATACGAGAGCCTGATTATACTACTTGATTCAGATAGGAAAGGGGCGTATCTTACAAAAAGATTGATCTCACAACTAGCGCACCGAATGAAGGTAGATCTCTCATTTAGACGCAAGCTAACGGTAATAACAAAAGGTAAGGCTTGTCACATTGAGGATCTCTTCTTGTATTATGGAACAAGATAATGACTGACAATAAGCACTTATATCTGTCCAGTTGGAAAGTAAAATGATCAAAAATTAAGAGGTTTATGAATTGCCATATAGTGGAATTGTCAAGTATCACGTTAAGCTCAGCTTTGACGTCGATGGACTCGTTGAAAAAGCCGACATAATAGGCGCAATTTTTGGCCAAACAGAAGGACTGCTTGGGCCAGAGATGAACCTAAATGAACTTCAGAAAGTCTCGAAAGTAGGAAGAATCGAGGTCAACACTACGAGCACGACTAATCAAACAAAAGGCGACGCCCTAATTCCTATGAGTACTGATATCAACACTGCTGCACTTATTGCAGCTGCAATAGAAAGCATTGACAAGGTAGGCCCATTTCAGGCCCACTTTAAGCTAGAAGCAATAGAGGATGTTCGTTCTGCAAAAAAGAAAGAGATTGTTGACAGGGCAAAACAGATTGTCCAGAAATGGTCCACCAAAACAATCAGTGAAGGAGAAGAGATGCTAAAGGATGTACAAGATGTTACATCATCTGGAAAACTCACCACCTTTGGAAGAGAAAAACTTGCCTGCGGATCTGGGGTCTTCGAGTCACCTTGGGTAATTCTGGTTGAAGGAAGAGCCGATGTGATAAATCTGCTTCGAGCAGGATTTGATAACGCGCTTGCAATAGAGGGAGCAAGAATTGACGAATCTATAAAATCACTTTGCGAATCAAAACAAAAAGTCGTGGCATTTCTTGACGGAGACAGGGCAGGAGGCTTCATATTAAAAGAACTAAAATCGCTTGTAAATATTGACATAGTTCATCGAGCGCCAGAGGGCGTTGAAGTTGAAGAACTTACACCTATACAGATTGCCGAGATACTCAAGGAAACAGCAGAGGAGATGAAAAAAGAGACCACCAAACCAAAACTTCAGGATCCAAAAGATGAACCAATAGCCAATGTTGCAAAAAAAGTGTTTCCAGACCTAAATGATTCTCTAGAAGCAATAGCACTTGATGAAGGACTCAACAATATATTCAAAGTACCAGTAAGCGAGATAGTATCCAAACTCTCTCCGGGCTCTGGAATAAAATATCTGGTCTTAGATGGAATCATAACACAGAGACTCATAGATTCGGCCAAACAGGCAGGAATAGAATATGTGATAGGCCACAGGACAGCCAATCTCAAGTCAACTGATGGTCTTACGCTGAAAACATTTACAGAGCTAGGTATCGCATAAGACTAATGCCGGAACTTAAACTACAGCACATACTAACACTTGCAGAACTTTTTTCCAAAGGGGCACGCTATAATTTCATTCCAATCACAACCTCGTCTCTTGGAAATAGCATAAAAAAATCACAGCAGGCCGCATCAAAACACCTTCTAGAACTAGAATCGGATGGATACATAGAGCGACTAAGGACAGGACCGCGAGTATCTGTAAGGATTACAACCAAGGGACATGCAGAGATGCTAAAAATTTTCTCTGTGCTAAAATCAGGCCTTGATGTCTCGTCGTCGTATCTGGAATTTAGGGGAACAATAATCTCTGGCATGGGAGAGGGGGCATATTACATGTCCATGAAGGGATATGCAAGACAATTCAAGTCAAAGCTTGGATACGTCCCATTTCCTGGTACGCTTAATGTAAAGCTCAAGGACAAAGAATTCATAGAAGCAAAAAGATCACTTGATGCGTATCCTGCAATAATGGTAAATGGTTTTTCAGATGGCAAGCGGACATATGGATGGGTCAAATGTTATCCTGCCAGAGTCAACAACAGTGTCAATGCAGCACTCATCTTGCTGGAAAGGACACATCATGATGACTCTATAATAGAACTCATATCAAAAGAGAACATCAAAAAATCAACAAAGCTATCAACAGGCTCTCAGGTAACAATTCGGGTAAACATAAAACCAAAACCAATATCATGACTAGAGGCCGTAGATGGATTTTCCGTAATCGCTTTCTATCTTTGAGCTCTTGATGTCAGGTATTGGTGACTGTAATCTTGCTATAGCGACCTCGACTCCTATTTTTTTGCAGCCGTCTACGATGAACTTTTCTTGGTGTATCTGGTCATAGCCAAGAGCTACTATGTCAGGCCTTACGCGCTCTACTGTCTTGAATATGTCTCCCTCATGACCTACCATTGCATGGTCTACCATTGAAAGTGAACTTACAAGATCTCTGCGCAACTCCATGTTATGAAGGGGTATGCGTTTTTTCATCTTTTGTGCGGTAGTATCTGTTGCAACTACTACAACTAGTACATTGCCCAATGCCTTTGCACCTCGCAA
The DNA here is from genome assembly GCA_030038445.1 of Nitrosopumilaceae archaeon. Classification (GTDB taxonomy): domain Archaea; phylum Thermoproteota; class Nitrososphaeria; order Nitrososphaerales; family Nitrosopumilaceae; genus Nitrosotalea. The sequence continues at coordinate 4,761 of JASHOW010000060.1, read as the reverse complement.
TGTGTGTATGTGCCCTGGGTGTATGATATCAAAGACTCCTCCTGCCAATACCGCCCTGATGGAACCTCTTCCTAGGTCGGTTAGAGTTTTTTTGTCTTTTTCAACAAATCCATTATTTGCAAGAGAATCTAGTCTGTCTGTGATGTAATCATGTCCTACAGGAAGCTTTTTTCTAATGATTTCTATAGGATCTTCGCCTGAAAGCGAGCAGACATAGCATGCAGAAATCATTTCCTTGTCAAGTGAGTCCAAACTGTATCACAGGAGCTGAAGCTTTACCACTTGTTATAGTTTTGTGAGTCGAGTCTTAATTCTCTGATGGATGTAAATATGCAGAACAGGGCTATTGGAAAAATAGCCGCATGTTTGCAGTCTATTTTGATCTCTTTTCATACAGGTCAAGCAACATCTCTACAAATTCACTTACATGCATCCTTCTGTTCTTTGTTTTTGCTTTGTGAATTTCTTTCATAATTCTCTCATACGTTTCATTTCTTAACGTAAGAGTGCTGTATTCTTTTCTAGGCAACTTACTTTAAACCGTACGGTATAATTGATAAACCGTTGGTAGAATGATTTTGTAAAAATGTTTCATAATTTGCTTTTGGCTGTAAGTTGAAAATATGAGTATCCTTTAAATAGAAAAATATCCCGTAATTCCAGTACAAGCGACATTGCACTATGAAGGAACTAGAACGAATCAATTGGAAGATAGTACAGAAAATTGTTCGATTTTTGCGTTACAGAGAAAAAACGAAGAAGACTACAATTGCACTCAATTGCAATATGAGTTATAACAGATGTGCGCAGTATATTGATTGGATGAAAAAAATGGAACTTGTGGAACAGGAATATGATGGAAGAGGTCTTGAATTGATACACATCAGTGATCGCGGTATGAAGATTTGCGAAGATTGATGTGGTACAGCTTTAATCATGTGAAAAATTATTATTTTATTTTGTTATAGAAGAATATTACATACTACAGGGATAGTATCCCTGCAATGAGCGCGACTTATTAGAGAATATGTAATGTACAGTACAATGACAAATAATAACATCAAAAACAACAAAACAAAAACGACAACAACAATCATAGCAGCTCTGGTAATTGGAATGATGTTGATATCACCAATGACTGTTATGCCAAGTGTTAATGCACAACAACAAACAATTCCAGCAAATGCAATTAGAACCGTGGATGGAGGGTGGATTACGCCACTACAAACTGTTGATGATAAAGGTAGACCATTAACAATTCATTACGAACCCTCACCACAGGTATTTGGATATCTACCACCTTCCTGCTCAGGTCCTTACTCTAGTCAAGTCGAACAGGAAGGAGGAAGTTGGTCTTATCCTACACAGAACAATAATGCAATAGGATTTGAAACAACGTGGAATATGCCAACGGGTAATGTTACCGGCGGTGCAAATGGTGTTTATTACAATCCTGTCAACTTCAACTATACTGGCTCAATGACTGGAAATACGTATCCATATACGTTCTTCCAAGTAGATTGGGGAATAGGAACAGGCAGTACTGGAATATACAAACACTGGTCTTACACAATGGCATACAAAAGTGGATCGAATATAATATACAACCAATATGGGATGTCAGGTATTACTGAAAGTCAGGGGTCAACCTATACGGTGCAATCCATGTTAGAACCATCTCCAATGGCATCAAACCAATATGTAGTACAAGTTACATTGGGTTCTAACTCTTGGATTTACAGTAACTCATTGACATATACTCCACAACTAGGACATTTGACTAAGCTGATGTCATTCCAAGACGAGTATGCAGTAGCGCATGGTACTACAAACTTAGGTTCGGACTCGGTATCATCACCAACCATCGTCTTAGACAATAGTAATGTATTGGGATATGATACTACGTCAGTTACAGGGGTCAGCCAATATACTGGATATGGTGCATATTCTGGTAGTACTTACCAAATACTAACGTCGTCAGTAGGAACTAAAACAATAGCAGATTCTGCGGGTTGTCCAAGCTGGTAGATTCTCCACCCATTCTTTTTATTAATACTTAATATGACAACAATATCAAATATAAAATGAAAAATAAAAACCATAACACGATTGTAGCCTTAGTCTTAACAGTACTATTTAGTAATGGATTCGTATTTGCACAAACTAATAATTCTACTTTGATAGTGCATGCAGTTAATACCGAAAGCACATGTAATTTAACTGGGCATTATAATCAAACAGTTTATCTGGAAGGCAAAGTTAGCCAAATCGTATCAGGACAACCAATTCTAATCAAGATGTATACTGTAAATAACTCCACATACAAATTAGACCAAATCCCTGCAAGTAATATGACAACAGACGGATTATTTCAATACATAGTGAAAATCACTAATAAACCTAATATGAATTGGAATCTGTTGCAATTTGTTTATGGTAATCAAAATTATGACATTAATCTGCCAATTCAACCTCCAGAATGTGGGAATCCAACATTACAGCATAATGAAAATGTTACTATAGTAACTCCACTGCTACAACAACTTGAATCAGGAATTGCTGCAAAAGATGTTAAATGTGGAAGCAATTTGCAATTAGTTATAAAATCAGAGGATGATTCACCAGCATGCGTAACTCGTGGAACCGCTCAAATATTGATAGAAAGAGGTTGGGGACATTATCCACTGCGGCTTGGCTAACGAAAGCCCAGATTTTGTGATGTGAAACAAGATCATAGGCAAAGTATGGCAAAGTTAAGACATTAAGCTGTTAGCTTCACACGGCATACTGTGACACTTGATTAATCTATGTCCAAGGGTCTATTCCCTTGGAAAGACGCAAGGCATCAATCAATCCTTCTGCATATCCTATGCTTAGTATTGCAAGCTCTTCCTTGCCATCGCTTTGGAATCTTTCGGCATCATCGATGTACCGCTGCGCATTATCTATTACTGACTGCAATCCCTTGTCGTCTTTGAAGATCCTAATTACTTCATCCAGTGCCTTTCTTGCCTTTGGCACGTACTTGAAAAGCATCTGGTCTGATATTTTCTGGATGCCGGAATTATCAAAGGGCTCGTCAAGGCACTTGGCAGACATCTTAAGAGCATCTAGTTCGGTAAAGTGCATCCTTCCTGGTATGATTATAGTATGTGGAGGTTTTCCAAAGTCTGCCTTGAGAAGGCTTGACAACTTTCCTGCTGTTATGTCTTGGTTTTTTGCACCAATTCTTGAGGCAACTATGCCAAACGTTGATTCACTTATCACACTTCTCCGCTGCGCGTTTTCTGAAAACAAGAGGCTTGAGATTCCGTCCTTTGGGCCCAAAAAGAAATTTGCACTGCTGTCATACTCTAGTATCAATATGCTATGCAAGCCCTTTATCATGTTCTCATAAATTGTATAGTATACCGTACTCCAAGATTTCTGCTCTCTCATTATTGTTACAGGACGTCCTATCTTGTAGTATTGCAACCCACATTCGCCTACAAGGGAAGAAATTGCAGATGCGGCATGGATGGTACTGGTCCTGATCTTCTCTTGCCTTGCCCTTGTCCTGAGCTCTATGTGGGTGGTTGCTATGTATGGATCTCCATAGGCAAGTAAAACGACGGTACCTTTTTTGGCCTCTGCAAGAATTACCTTGCCGTCTTCGACAAGCCACCTTGGTGCAATCTTGAACCTGCGGCCAGCAACTTTCTTTATCTTTGTCTGTTCGCTTTTTGGCATGGGGCTAGTAAAGTTTTCAAAATAGATAGTCTTGGCTTTTTTTAAAATCTTCAATGTACTTGGACTTGTACCATCAATTCCTTCCAGCCCAAGTCCAATAAACCATAACATGAATCCAAGTCGCCTTGATGTATATTTTGATGTTCGTTTTGTATTTTTGTATTTGTTAGGATTTCTTTTGACCGTCGTGCAGTCTCTTGAGATGATACAACATTCTCTTGAATACCTCGATACTTCGCAAGTATTCATCTGTTGATACGCGCTCATCAATTGTATGTGAGGCATGGGGATCACCAGGACCATATGTCACAACAGGAATGTTCAATGAATTTCCAATTATGTTCATATCGCCAGTTCCAGTTTTTCTGATAAGCTGCGGTCTTGCTTTTTCAACATCTAAAACTCCCAAAGTCAAGGCTCTGACTAGTGGAGAGTTGTGTGGAGCCTCAAATGGCTCCGTCTCGTCTAGAATGGAATAAAATGCATTTACTCCCTGTTTCTTGGCCACTTCCTGCACTGTTGTTGCAATTTTCTCTCCAATCATTTTGCAGTTCATGTCTACTGGAATTCTGATATCCATTATTGCATCGCACTCTACGGCAGTTACATTGTGGCTCGTACCACCTTTTATCTCGGTAAGAGCTGCTGTCAGCATCATGCTCTTTGCTTTATTTTCTTGGTTTTTCTCCAAGGATTCTTTGATTGCATTAGTAAACACGTATGATTCCTCGATTGCATTTTTTGCAAGCCATGGAGCGCTGGCATGTGCACTGTCTCCAACATTTACCTTCAGGTTTATGGCAATCCTTCCCTTGTATGCAATTGTAATATTTCTTATGCTGCTGGGCTCGCCAAAGATTGCGTAGTCTATATCCATCTTTTGTTTGACTAGACTCTTGATTCCTGTTGCATTTCCTTCTTCATCTACCACTGCAGCAAAGACCACAGTTCCATTGTTATTCTGAAGTGAGGCAGCGGCAAGAAGCATTGCCATAAGAGGCGCCTTTGCGTCAGAGGCTCCCCTACCATATA
>JASHOW010000059.1 GCA_030038445.1 Nitrosopumilaceae archaeon | reverse complement strand
CAAAGAAAAGATATTTTTTCTGCTATTTCAATTCTCTTTTGTGTTATACTTTTTTGAATGGGGGATTGCTTGTCACACGAGTATAGAGATCGAATTTACATACGAAAGGACATTTTAATTGCATTGACAGAAAGTGGAGGGCTAAACCAGACAGCATTGATGTCTCGTTGTGGACTGAATATCATAACTCATAAAGACATACTAGACGATATGGAGGCAAAGGGTTTCATCAAGAGAACGGAAGAGCCATGGGGCAGTAAGAAAATAATCAGGTATAATGTCACAGAGAAAGGAGTTCATGTATGCAAACAAGTTTTAGAACCATACGAAGAATTATTCCCGAGAAAAAATAAAGCTAACAATGTTAGGGAAACATTTTAAGATGAACCAAAGGAGTCAGGTATAGAAAATGTCAGAACCTGAAAACAAAACTCCCCCAGAGGACAAGAACGAACGTGAAAGCGTTATTAGAATATTAGACGAGCTTGTCTCTCACATGCATACTTCTAGAAATGTCTCCATGGTACTCATCATTTCTGCTTTTATCTTGACCCCAATGTCTCTTATAATGGCAGTATTATTGTTGTCTGCACCTCAATTTGTACCCGGTCATGAAGTTCATTTCACAGGAGGAAATTTTGCGAATGAACCTCCAAATATGTCTGGAAATAATCACATGCCACCACCTGGTATGAATCAAGGAAATATGCCACCACCTGGACCACCCATGTTTATGATGGAGGGAGGACCACACCAGCAACAGATACTAGACATAAGCACGATGATTATCGTATTCATTGTAATCTCAATCGTACTTTCATCTGTATTTCTCTTTGTTGGGCTCAAAGAGTTTACGTTCTTCTCAAAATGGAACAAGAAATTTTCCAAGTTCATGTCTTTGAGAGATAAGATTGACAAGGAACTTGGCGACTAATTACAGAATTTTGGAGAGCCTCTCCTTTGCGGATATTTCCAATAGAACATTCTTGGTTCCCTGCGGAACAAGACTGGCATAGTCTTTTCCTGTAGCAATCATTTCCCGTATGTTTGTGCCAGAGACCGTCTCCCTTTCCAACAGTGGAACAGGAATAGCTGTTATCCCTCTTTTTTCGTAAAGGGATATGGTAAAATCATCATTTGAAAACACCACATCGTATTTTGGCACAATCAAGTCAACGTGATATGTCCATCTCTCATGGTCTTCAGTGTCTGGAATATAATAGATCTCAACCCTGTTTCTAACCTCCGTCTCAAGTGAGGAGAGAATCATCTCTTTTCTCTCATCTGCGGTAAATGGGTTTCTTTTTTCGTTGCTTTTGTTTGAGCTGCCAATTCCTATCCAGAGTTTTTGCACTTTGGATAGGCCAAATTTGACTGCAGAAAGGTGCCCGATGTGAAATGGCTGAAACCTGCCGATTAAGAGGCCATTCATGGTAAAAGCTCTTGTGTACTTTTAAAAAATCATTACTAATTAGGCAATTTGTTTATGACAGTTACAAATTGATGTAGAAAAAAGAAAATATCTACTTTATAGCTGGCAACAGATCTGTGCCGGTGTAAAACTCTATGGGCTGGCCAGTAGAATCTTGTATATTTCCACTAAAGTTAGTAAAGAAATGCTGGTTACCATTACAATCGGGGAGATTTCCCCAAGAATATACTGCAGAGCCTTTGATTATTGTTCCATTATTTCCAACCAATCTTAGATCTCCGTTTTGTTGGTAAGTAGTGCCTGAGGAACAATTTCCAGTTACTGTAGATATGCTCACTTTATCACTTGGAGCAAATTCTAGTTTGTAAGTTGTAGACCCTATTGTAGCGCTTCCATTTTGCTCTGAGAGATTGACCGTTCCATCTGAATTTGTTACAATTGTACCATTAAGACTGGTTGACACGTCTGGGCAACATCCACTATTTGTGAATGCAAATCCATTCATACTTGCAGATATGGTTTGTGCAGTAGCATCATCTGCAGATACAAGTGCTACTGCATCACAGGCCAGCAAAACAAAAATTGCCAATACTCCAGATAGTACAGGTAGATTTTTTGTCATTTGGTGTTAATCGCAAGTATGAATATTTTTCTTTGTAGAAAGTAGATTTCATAAAAACAAATACCCTATGAAAAAAATTTGAAATTATGTATCCTATGGTTATCTTCTAGATATCATTCTGCCAAGGCAATGTTTGCCGGAATGGAAAGATTGTACCTTGTATGAGGGAAACACCATGAATGAAATCGCTCAGTGGTTCTTTTTCCACATTTTATACAGATCTGCTGTATTGATTTTTTACATTCAGAGCACTGCGAATATTCATTCAACTCTTCACCACAGGTTCTACAAATCTTGTCTGGCATTTTTTATCACTATTTTATACGTCTCGTGAAACTTTAATCCAGCGCAAATAGTTACTGTAGTCTACATATGCAGCTGATATCTTCTTTTTGAACTATAATTTACATTAGTTATTGTATCAAAAAAGAAAAAAAGAAAAGGTAGGTGCTTAAGTGCCTAAATTGCCTGTATCGTTCCACAACTGCTGTCCGTGGTACTTGAACATGTGAAGTCCATTGATGTCATCGAGTTGGATGTTTTGAGGAAGTGGCACGTACCACAGTGAACTGGCATATTGCTGCCCACCAACTGTCTGTCCGGGACCACCTGATATTGCCCAATATATGAAATCAAGTAGAGCATCTGCTTTGTTCAAGTCGGTGTTTTTCACTTTATCACGGTTCTCATATGCCAAGATGTAGGTCAGTGAAGCAATTGGATAGGTATTAGGTCCTGGCTGATTGGTGATTGAAACTTTACTCCAATCTCCATTTGCTGCAGGTAGAGTCGTTATAGCACTAGCTGCTGCATTTGTTGTATCCAGTGTTGGTGTCACAAAATTATCCCCGTCTGCATTTTCAATATTTGCATATGACATGTGATTCTGTTGTGCATATGCAAGCTCCACATATCCAATTGAATATGGAGTTAGTTGGATATAATGTGCAACGCCTGCGTTACCTGGGCTACCAATTCCGGTTCTCCACGGAACCGAGGTTCCTTGTCCAACATCATGTTTCCAAGTACTACTAACTTTTGACAAGTAGTTTGTGAATCCATATGTTGTTCCAGATCCATCAGAGCGATGAATCACTGTGATCTTTGCGTGTGGCAGATAAACTCCGGAATTATTGGCCATTATGGCCGGATCATCCCAATATTGTATCGTGCCCTCAAAGATGCCTGCAAGGGTTGGACCAGTAAGATTTAGTCCACTAGGAACGATTGATTCCCCGTGGTTCTGGGTTTGGCCGGTTGGT
>JASHOW010000058.1 GCA_030038445.1 Nitrosopumilaceae archaeon | reverse complement strand
CAAGAACATTTGGGCCTGCGCTAATCTCTGGATACTGGAACTATGACTGGATGTATTGGGCTACTCCAATCACTGGTGCAATAATTGCAGGACTAATAATGAATTACGTCTTTGCCAAAAAGGCAGAACAAGAAGAGGAAATTGTTTCCTTATAGTTTCTACCACTCATCAACCGAAAAGAAACACGACAAATATTCTCGACAAGGAATAGTACCAAGAAGAGACTGCATAGATTTTTTGTACCATTTGAAATGTATTATAACGGGTTAATTGAAAGTTTTGTTGGACCCGTTGCACAGCTTGGATAGTGCGCGAGCTTGCGGAGCTTGAGGTCGGGGGTTCGAGTCCCCTCGGGTCCGCCTACCATCATGGTACTAAAATAGGACCCACATCATGATGATGCGATGCAAATCTCGCTTGAAGACGTTGAAAACGAGACAGATCCGTACAAATTTTTCCTGGATTCTATAAAATCCAAAGATACACTCAGGAAATACAAGAGCAGCCTTGGTCATTTTCTAAAAGCAGTTCCAACTGGTGTTTTTGAGGGAACTGAATATGTAAAGTGCCAAGAGGTTGGCAGTTTGGCAATGATGTTTGCGAATCTGGCAAGAAAGGATCCTGATCTTGCAAAAAAGATACTCACAGCATATGTAAAACAAATGCGAAAACTAGTTGAGGAAGGCAAGATGAGCGCAAACACGCTTCCAAATTATGTCAAGCCTATCAAGGCCTTCTTGGAGATAAACGGGATTGCAATTCACTGGAAATCAATTTACAAACTTTACCCGCGTGCAAGCCCCGAAGCAGACGATAGGGCATACACGAGAGAAGAGATCCAGCAAATGCTGGAGGTTTGCAGTGATGTGACAGACAAGGTGATAATCCTAATGTCGTCATCTGGAGGCTTTCGGGTGGAATCGTGGAATTATTTTACCTGGAAAGACGTCAGATTTTTCAAAAATGAGGACGGCTCATTCAAGGGTGCGGCACTATTGGTGTATCGTGGTGATCCGGAGCATTACTGGACTTTTATCACGCCGGAAGCATGCAGGATGCTTGAGCAATACAAGGAACTTTGGAAGTCGCAAACAGGGAAATATCCGGAACCAAACGATCCGTTGCTGAAGGTAACTAAACAAAGAAAGGTTGTCAGACTGGAATTTGCTGGCGTTAAAAGAAGATTGGATAGAATAGTCAAAAAAATAGGACTGCGAGCATCTCTTCCCCCTGGTAAAAGGAGGTATGAAGTACAGCTCTCGCATGGTTTTAGAAAATATTTCAATACGATGATGCGACGGGCTGGCGTGAATTTTCTTGATAAGGAAGACATGATGGGCCATTCCGTTGGTCTTGAAAGGCACTATGAAAGATACAGCGAGGAAGACTTTGAGAGGTTTCCCGAATATCAGAAAGCTATACCATTTCTGACAATATCCAAGGAGGAAAAACTAGCAATAAGAAATAAACAGTTGGAGGAAGAATTGACAAAACAAGAATCACAAGCAAAAGAAATTAAACAATTAAGGCAAGACATTGAGATTCTGCGAAAATATGTGCGCGTGAATTAGGATTGTTCTAATTCTACCTCAACTTCTATCACATCATCTATCCTTACTGACCACATGCGCTCCTTTTTGTCATACGAAATTCTATAGTATGTCATCTTGGTTTTATCATCATTAAGATACTTCATCTGGTCAAGGTCGGCTTTTTCAATGAACTTTGGTTTCCAATTCTTCCAGCTGGGTGGAGTGAATCCTAATTCTTCCATGACCCTTACATCAGGTATTCTTCCAGGGTAATTTTTTACAACAAGATTTTTCAAACGAGTCCATTTCCAATTAAAATCTAATTTTCTTGTCATGGAAAAAGAGAGAGTGTGTGGAAAATAAAAGAATGATGATTTAGAATATTTTTTGAGAACTTTGTGAGAGAGAATATTTGCAGGCAAGAACCTCTGCCAGATAATAAACATCCCCAATCTTGTCATAGACTTTGACACCCTCAAAAAGTACGGCTATGTGGAATCCGTCGCAGAACTCCAGATACCAAAGCCCAAACTATTGACCTACACAAGACAGCACGTAGAGGCTGAAAAGTGGGGCCTGATATTTGAGACTTCAGAGGAAGACCAACTCAAACTGATACACAATCCGCACCAGGACGCAATAACCATCGCCGCCGCAAAGGTAGATCTGGCAATCTAAAAGGATACATAAAAGGAAGAAATCGGAACATTTTTGAATTTAATAAAATATTTCATGCCAACAAAGAGTAAATTTCTTTGATCTTTTCATTCCTGTTTTCATATCCGGTCTTAGCTTTCTTTAATAACTCGAAATACCATTTTTGAATTTCAGGTTCTTCTTCGAGAAATTCGGTCCAGAATTGTTTTAATAATTTATCTCTAGGTGTTGTTCTATGCCATGTTGTATATTCTAAATTTAGAGACTTGCTATAATAATGCCTCAAAATGTTAGTGTATATGATACATGAGATCTGATCATGCCAG
>JASHOW010000002.1 GCA_030038445.1 Nitrosopumilaceae archaeon | reverse complement strand
CTCTTCATAATGTCAAGAAAATAACAAGGGGTTTAACATTTAAGCATAGATTTTAAAAATGAAGTTTTATCAAAAATACATGTGGTTTAAAACCATCTTTGTATTGAAACTAATGATTGGCAAGTTTGATAACAAATAGGGGGGTAAAAATAACCCGTAATGCATCAAAGTAGATGTTGGTTCTTTGCCACAAATGTTCGGATAAAAAACATGAGGAATGTATGGGAAAAGCAGGCATGTTTGAGTGCGATTGTCAAGTCTGCACGAAATAAACGCTGAAATACCAAACTCGTGTACTTTTTGAACGGCAATATTGCATCGCGTAAACTCGAATTATGCCAATCTTTTGAATGATGCAAAGGTATTGTGTAAGATAGTGAGCATTTTTTGCAATTTACATGGCGCTGTTATTACTACATTATCTAAGCCTGAAATGCGCACGAGATAAAGATACATTAACATGTACAAAAGATTGTTCTTATAATAAAATTGAAAATTTAATATAAAATCTCTAAATTTTTGGCATTTAAATATTAAACGTCTTAAAATTCTTCCTTTTTTATTAAATATATAATCGAACATATGTTTGAAATTATCAAATGACAATACCGTTTAATGATTTATGGTAAACAGTCAGGGTGCCGATTTCGCCACCGTATTGTGGGATCCACAAGCACATCGCCTGTTGCTATTCTGCCATAATGCGTCTTTGGATGTTCCATCTCACATAATCTCCTGGCTCCATATGATCTGCTGTTGCGCCATTCACTGGACTGGGGTGCTGTTGCAAAATACGCCTCATCTCTCTCAAAAATATCTGAGAATTTCCCAAACTTGCCACTTACCCCAATATGGTATTCCGTGAGCCTTCTGTTCTTGATGTCGTGTTTTATTGGCTGTTCTATAAAGGGTACTATCCTGACTGGAACTTTTTGCACAAATGCCACGTCAATCACCTCTTTTCTTTCTCTGAAATTGGCCATGCGTCTCATCTCTTCTATCTTCACCATGGGCAGATGACGATAATCGTACATGATGTGGCATGGATAGAGCACTCTTTTGGTGGTGGACTGAAATGCTTTCTGGATGAGATTTGCCTTATTTTTCAAACCTGTTCTAATAACATACCATTTCTTCAAAAGAGAATCATGGATTTGAGAGTTAATTCTTGATGGGATTTGACTGTATCGTGTAATAGTTGAATGAATAAAAACTGAAGTTGCACTATTTAATACCATTGCACGGTATTTTAAGGTACCCTCTGCATATTTAAAATCGTGAGACAATTTTTCTGTAAATTGTGTATATCTGTACCAATTCACTTTGAAAATTTTTCTAGGATCAAGACTAAACTGTGAGGTTGAATCAACGCCTCTCTCAGCAAAAAATTTGTCATAGAATCTCTGATGATCTGTAATAGTGTGATTCTTTTTACCTGCCTTAAGTACTTGATAAGCTTCAGTGATTATCTTGAACTTCTCACCATCCCGTGCTGAGGAGCTCTTGTCAGGGTGATATTTGAGTGCTAATCTTCTATATGCAATCTTTATCTCTTGTATTGATGCGCCTTCTTGTAGATTAAGCAGGTGATAATAGTTACTATTCAATAACCACAGTCATAAAAAAATATTTTAAAAATCTAATTTAATTTTTTTTGTCTTGTTTGAAAAATAAATTTGATCATAAAAAAATTTGTGTTATGTTAAATAGGTGTACCGCACCACAATAAAATAAAGTTCTGGTCTATGAATAAAAACATCATCTTAAGATGTTAGTATGTGACATATTCATTTTACTAGGTATATATTGTAAAATATGTTCGGGAATTATCTGACTACAGATTAATTTACTAAGGTAAAAAATATGATTTCCTGACTTTAAATAGCGCGAGTTATCCCTAATCATAATGACAAGACAGGAAGAGGGTAATATACCTACAAATTCTGAGGTAAGGAAGATAGTCTCAGATGAGGTGAGACCTCTTCTTGAGAAGCTAACTGAACTCGTAGACAAGATGGAAAGATATCATCAGCATGATATAGAGTTCCAACAAAAGATGATGCTTTTGATATCTAAAATGTTTAAAAACCAGGAGATATCAATGGAGGGCTTTGACAAACTTGACTCTTTTCTAAGGACAGAATTTTTCTGGGGTAAATAAAATATTGTTTCTCAAAAATCAATAACTTGAAATTTCTTCAAGTTATTGTTTAGATGAATTTGATCTCTATATTAAATAGTGTGGTTTTTTAAAAATTCTCATGGAAAAATTTGAGTTAAAAATTTTAATTAACAAAAAACCCACTGATATTCAAATTAAAAATCTTCAGGATTGTTTTGCCGAGATGCCAATGGATGAGATTCTTGGCGGTCTTTATTTTGCAAAAAATAGATGGAAGGCAAAGGATGCTGGGGTTCTAAAGGTAGGAAGAAAAAGCATAATAAAAAAAGAGGTCCATTCTATAACAGCCGAGCAAGCGCAATGGAGGCTGAAGAACTGGAAGATGATGATAGCGAATTACCGAAGACTTGGCTATAGTTATCCAACTATCTCAAGAATCAAGAACCTCTTGCTCGATCTAAGCAAGAAAAAACCTAGGTAGTCTCTTGTGCTCTAACAGTAGGAGACAGCGTCGGGGGCAAATCTGGAAGTGTCTGCCTCACTTGACCTTCTAGAACTGCATGCGCCTCTTCTAATATCTGGTTTGTCTCTGCATTTGTTGTATCTATTGCAAATGTGCTGCTTGGATTCACAGATGCACTTGCCACTATCTCGCCAAGTATGCTTGATATGTCTTGCATTGTAGAATTTGCCTCTGGCATCAATCCGCTCAGGCCAGATCCTAGTCCCTTTATGATTGACATGCATGGACTTAATGTCACCACGACGTCTCCAAGCTCTGATATTGTGTTTAGTCTGAGTTGAATCTGTTCCATGGCCAACTTGGCACCAACCACCATGTTGGACATCTTTCTTATCTCATGTAGTTCAGTTGCATATGCGTTAGAATATGATTTATTGTGTGATCGTACGGATTCCACTACTTTTTTAAAAATAAAGTCATCCTTTTCCTTTAGTTTTCTTGAAATGGAGTCAAGCTTAGAAATTTGAAGCTGTAGCCTTTTTTGTGCCTCGTCAATCTTTGGTCTAAGTGGAGTATCTGGTCTTACTTTATCAATTACCTTTTGTTGTAGTGTCTCCTTTGGAGTATTCCATTTGGCAGCAAAGTTCATGATTTCTGTGTCATGATCTGTGTTGACGCTTTAAACGTTCATGTTCTGTGTTTGTGTGTAACTGCGGTGACATGTTACTGTAGATACATGTTAACTCTCATTTCTTTAGTAACTAATATTTCTAAATTCGAATTTAGAAATATTAGTTACCAACATTTTTATCCAAACGTGAAGGTATAGATTTGAAATCCAGGTTTTGCTATGAGTGTAATGACGTGGGGGCCTGCCTGCTGGGACGAGATTACGTTGTACAACCTATTCTCTGATACATTTACCGTACTGTTTTGAAGGTCGCCTCCAGCATCACTTGCCACTACGGGATTCCCATCAAGTAGCACCTGTACGCCAACATTAGGCCCAGCAGCCACAATGTTTACATCCTTTGCATAGTATGGAAGTACTACCTTCCCGCTATCTGATATCAACTTCATACTGTCATCCAAGTTCTGCCAGTCTCCATCAAGATAGAAATAATTTTGTTGCAGTGTGGATGGAAGTGTGTATGTTACTGTCAGATTTGGGTGAAACCCTTCCTGATTTCCAAGAAAACTTCGGCCTGTTGCAAAGTCATACCCGAAATAAAGCTCCGGTGTCTGCTGATCAGAAAATTCATGTGGTTGTAGATTCACCAAAGACATGTTAGCATTGACATTCAGTCCAAGTGCATGCGCTCGCTGGTTTAACAGCTGTTGTATTACTTTTTCTGTTTGATCATAATCGCCTTCTCCAAAATGTTCATGTCGTATATGACCAAGATAATCAGTGATGTATTCCGCAGGCCAGTAGTTATTTCCAAAAGCATCCCATGTAGCATGATCACTATCTAGCACAACAGGATATGTGATGTTATATTTTTGTACAGCCATCTTTACGTTATTGATATCTTTTTCAAATTCAAATTCTGGTGAATGTACGCCGACAATAAGCAATCCCTTATCCGCGTATTTTGTATTCCATTCCTCAAGATATGGAAGTGTACGCAAACAGTTGATACAGCTATATGTCCAAAAGTCATAAAGCACGACCTCGTTTTTCATCGAGCTTTTGAGTGCATCAGGTGTTGTATTGACGTAGCCAGAAATGCCTACAAGATCTGGAGCCAACGGGTATTGACTTTCATCTACCTGTGATGTGTTGCCAAAAATTGGTTGGGCTAAACTTGAATTTTCAAGTCCTGGCTTGTCCAGCGACATAAAATATGTCGCTATGCCAGCTATTGCACATATTACAACTATTCCAGCAATGATCGCATTTTTGATCTCTTTTTTCATGTTTGTCATCCTAACAAGGCGTTGTTTAACAATGGAAAGCTTGCTATGGCTGCAAGCTGGTCTGTATATACCAAGATACCAAGTATGATGATAAGCGCTCCCATGATGATTGAATAATATTTTAGGTGCCTGCTCATGGATTTGATAAATCGCGTAAATCTTGAGAAAAAGACTCCCATTAGTATGAAAGGTATGCCAAGTCCAAGCGAATAACTAAGCAACAAAATGAAAGCATGGCCTGGAGAGGTTGCAGCAAGTGTCAAAATACTTCCTAAAATTGGTCCAATGCACGGGGTCCAACCAGTGGCAAAGGCTAGCCCAAATACAAAAGAGAGTGGATAGCTTGCATTTGTCCTATTTGGCATTATTTTTTTTTCAAAATTAAGTTTGGATATCTTCGAAGACAGCAACATGAAAACTCCAAATGCGATTATTATGATCCCTCCTATGTGGTTAAAATCTGCAAATATTTTTCCTGCAGTAGTTGATAATACACTATTGAGAACAACCCCTAGTATAGAAAAAACGACTGTAAACCCCACCACAAAAAATACTGTATTTAGTAAAATGTTTAGTCTACTTGTAACTAGATTGATTGTACCATTGTTCTTCTGAAGTTCGGTAAGCGTAGTACCAGAGATGTATGCAAGAAAAGCAGGAATCATGGGTAATATGCATGGTGCAAGAAAAGAACCAAGTCCTGCCACTGCTGCAATACCTATGCTTAGTTCAACCATGTGTAAATGACGCTCTTTTTTTATTAATACCTTGTTCCAAATCTAATCCAAATCATGTCATTATGTTATACCGAACTTTTTTCCTGCTTTCTCAAAGATATCAAGTGATCTTGTGATGTTCTCCTTTGATAGCCATGCAGTAACTGAGATCCTGATTCTTGCTGCACCATGTTCAACTGTAGGATATCTTATTGGTTGCGCAAAAACTCCATTATTGAAAAGATACCTTCCAAAATCTATGGCCTTTTTCTCGTTGCCAATCATGATTGGAATTATCTGACTTTGTGAATCTATGTCATATCCAGATGATGCAAGACCCTCTCTTAGGCGTTCTATATTTTTCCATAACTTGATCCTTTTTTGTTCCCTATCTGAAGAGAACTTGTCTAAAGCCACTTGAACTAAAAAATTTGGCAGTGCTGATGTGTAGATAAAAGATCTTGATGTGTTCACGGTAAGATCTATAACCTCATTTTTTGATGCGACATAACCACCAAACGCACCAAGGCCCTTACTTAAGCTGCTAATGTACACGTCTATCTTGTTTGCGACACCAACATGTGCACCAGAACCACGCCCATCAGGACCTGCAACAAAATCACCGTGGGCGTCATCTAAAATGAGAATGGCATCATATCTCTTACACAGTTCTGTTATCTCTTTTAGTTTTGAAAAATCTCCGTTCATAGAAAAAATGCCTTCAGTAATGACAAATTTGCGGCTACATTTCTTTTTTAGTTTTTTTTCTAAATCATAAATGTCATTGTGCAGGTATACTACTTTTCTTGCATGTGATAATCTACAAGAGTCTATGATACTTGCGTGGTTGAGCTCGTCACTTATGATGATATCATCTCTTTGTGGCAAGATAGAAATAATTCCTAGATTTGCCATATATCCAGTTGGAAATATGAGCGCATCTTGTTGTGATTTATGAACCGCAAGTCTGGATTCAAATTTTTCAAATATGTTGTCATTTCCTGCAACAAGTCTTGAGCTTGACTGGATCTGAGTTTGAAAAACATTGGTGGCACCCAATCCGAGATAATCATTTGAAGATAAATTAACAAGTTTTCTTTTTCCCACAATTATATGTGGCCCAGAAACTTTGTTGTCAAGCAATCTTCTATACAGGTTGGCCCTTTTGATGTTATGTAACCTAGAACGGATAAAATTGAACTTAGGCTTCAAGGCCTATCTTTGATATCATCTCAAAGTCTTTGGCGGGAGAATTTCCTCCTATTGTAAGATAGCCTCCAGTGATGATACCATTTGCACCTCCAAGGAGTGCTTTTTCCTCCTCATTTGATAAATATACTTCGCGGCCTCCAGCTATCTTTAGAATAGTTTTTGGCATGAGGAACCTAAAGACCGCAATAGTGCGCAAGATCTCAGGCAGTGAAATCTTTGGCTGCATTTCAAGTGGAGTTCCCTTTTGTGGCACAAGTATGTTGATTGGACATTCCTCTGGATCAAGTTTTGCCAGATCAAGCCCAAGCTCTAGTCTTTGCATTCTTGTCTCACCCATCCCAATTATTCCACCGCAGCACAACTCTAGACCAGATTTTTTTATTATCAAATTGGTATTCATTCTCTCATCATATGTGTGGGTGCTACATATTTTAGAAAAGAAGCTTCGTGATGCTTCTAAATTATGATTATATCTTTTCACCTTGAGCTCTTTTAGTCGTAATGCCATAGATTCATCTATAAATCCAAGTGAGCAGTTTATCTCGATGCCAACCTTATCGTTTATCTCCTTAATTATATTGCAAATCCGATCAAAATCACTCTGTGTAGGCCCACGCCATGCACAAACAAGACAAAAGCTTTTCACGCCATCTAGTTTTGATACTAATGCATTTTGTACTATGGTATCAGACGGTAACAGTTTGTATGTATCAATTCCACTTTTGTAAAAAGCGGACTGGGAACAAAATGAACAATCCTCCTGACACTTACCCTTTTTTGCATTGATTAAAGATTCAACATCTACAATGTGGCCACTAATTTTACGAGTAATCTCATTTGCAGCATCTGATAAAAATTGTAATGATTCGTCTGAAACATTAACAAGTCTTTGTGCTTCATGCTCTGTTATATCTTGTCCTGACAATACTTTTTCCTTGCATAATTTGATAAACTCATACTCCGCGCCCATGCATGAGTCTCTTGATACTTCTATTAATTAATATTATTATAGTAAACTATGTGATCTTTATAGGTTTACCATTTGTGTGTGGTTACATGTTGGATTATAGTCTAGCTGCAACATTTTTGATAGCATCTATGGTTCCATCAACAAGAAAATCAAGCTCTTCTGATGAGATTGCTAAGGGCGGAACTATCATTACTATGTTGCCTAATGTTCTTAGGTAGATCTTGTGTTTTTTTGCCTCATTGAAGATCCTCCGTTGTATGTTTTTTTCAGGATGTATTGGTAACTTTTTTACCTTGTTACTGACAAGCTCTATTCCCATGAGCATTCCCTTATGTCTTGTATCTCCAACTATGTTCAATTTGGAAATCTCATCTACCCGCCTTTGAAGCTGGAATGAGTTTTTTTTAATTCTTGCAATAATGTTATATTTTTTATAAAGCGAAAGATTTGTAATTGCTATCGCACAAGCCAGGGGATTTCCAGTAAAGGTATGTCCATGGAAAAAATGTTTCATCTCCTGGTATTGACCTAAAAATGAGTCGTACACTTTCTTGCTTGCAAGGGTGACTGCAAGCGGCAGATAGCCTGCTGTTAACATCTTTCCAAAGGAGACAATATCTGGTATGCTTTCTTGGTTTTGGTATTCTATCATAGAACCCAGTCTGCCAAAACCTGTGGCAATCTCATCTAATATGAATAACACATCGTATTTTTTACACAATGTGCTAATCTTTTTCTGAAATCCATGCGGGTATATTGTAACACCACCTGCTATCTGTGCCCCACTCTCCATTACAAATGCAGCTATGTTGTCATTCTGTACAAATATCTTCTCGATTCTCTCCAAACAATAATCTTGAAACTCTTCAAAAGTAAAACCGCTTGGAACTCGGTATCTGTTTGGCGATGGTACTCTAATTGCAGAAAATAATGCTGATTTGTATTGTGAGAAAAATGAAGATACATATCCCAACGACATTGCCCCAATGGTATCTCCATGATATCCTCCTTCAAGCGTAACAAATTTTGTTCTTCTCTTCTGACCATTGTTGTACCAATACTGTAAGGCCATCTTTGCAGAAATCTCCATGGCGGTGGAACCGTCGTCTGAGTAAAACACTTTGTGCATGTTTGGAGCAAGTCTTACGAGCTTTGCAGCAAGCTCTTCTGCCTTGTCATTTGTAAGATTGAAAAGAGACGAGTGCTGCAATCTCTGTGCCTGCAGTATCATCGTTTTTACCAGCTCATCTTTGGAGTGACCCCATACATTGCACCACATGCTTGCAACTCCGTCCAACAAGAGATTCCCTTTAGAGTCTTCAAGCCACATTCCTCTACCCTTTACTATCACGTCAAAGTCTGGCCATTCTTTCATCTGAGTGTATGGGTGCCAAACATAACTTCGCATGTGAAAATCTCTAACCTGTCGCATTAATAATTATACGGTGAATTATTAAATAGCACCTACAATTGTTTCCTATGAAATCCTATTTTGTTACGGGAACTGATACTGGTGTTGGTAAGACTGTAATAACTGCAGCCATCGCAGCATCTCTTCGAAAACGCGGTATTGATGTGGGTGTGATGAAGCCTATTGCAAGCGGGGTTGCTCAAAGAACTGGTTTCAAATCACCAGATGTAAAACTATTGTGTGAATCTGCAGAGGTTAATGATATGGAAGACATGATAAATCCAATATTTTTACCATTGCCTGCCTCTCCATACGATGTATCAAAGATTCTGAATTTGAAAATTGACATGAAAGTCATATCTGAAAAATTTGAGCAGCTCAGAAAAATTCACCAAATGTTGCTTGTGGAAGGAATTGGTGGAATAATGACACCAATTACAAAAGATTTCTTTGTCACAGATTTGATAAAACTTATGAATCTTGAAACAATCGTGGTAACGCGCTCGACCCTTGGTACAATAAATCACACTGTCATGACAATCGAAATGTGTAAAAAATATCAAATTCATCTCAAAGGGTTGGTAGTTAATTATTTTGACGAGAAAGGTGGGCCTGCAGAAAGAAATGCGCCAGCTACGTTACATGAAATTACGCGCTTGCCAATTCTTGGTATAATTCCTTTTGTAAAAGACTATCAGAAACCTGAGGTGATGACAAATATTATAGAAAAAAACATGGATCTAAACTCACTTATATCCTGAAGATCTTCAATTTTGATTGTTTTTTGTTTGAAGCAAAGCTTATCAGATCATTGATTATATTTGCAAAAGTAAATTGAGTATCTGCCAAGCCATATATTTTGGCTTCAATTGATACCGGTTTGTCTGTTACAAGCCATATGTTTTCGGCTTTTGGTTGGATTTTTCTTAGCTTGTTCATATGTTCCTTGATCGTATCCAACTCATTGGTCTTTGGAAAGTAAATTATTACCACATCTTCGGGAGAAGAGGACAGTGTCTTAGTATCCGGTACCGCAACATCGATATCGACTGAATCAAATGCTGTCTTTCGCTGACTTGGTATCATAGCTACGGTTAACATATAATGTACTAGCCCCTCTGCTAGAACTACCAGAGCCTCTGTTTTGAGCTCATCAACTTTGTCAAGATTGGACACACAATGGTTGAAGATGGTATTTATGGTATGTGGACTCTCACCTTGGGCAATATCTGAGAGTATCCTTCTCTCTTCATAGTCAGAGATGGCCTGATAAAGCAGATCTTTGAGCTCCAACGTACATCTGCAATATTCTGATGAATAATTAAAACATAGTCCATAAACACAAAGCATGAAAATTATGCGTCTGCTTTAAATTGGTACATATACTCAAGATTATAATCTACACAAATGATACGAATCGAGGCTGAAATTCCCAGAAATGACCTGATGGGAGTCAGTGACGCACTACGGATAATTGATGTATCGATAAATATTGCCAAGGTAAAGGGTAGGGGGAAAGGTGTTGGCTCCAAGGTTCACGCTGCCAAAGGTACGGAAATGTATAGATCAGAGTTTCAGGACAAGTATGTAGTTCAGGTTACAGTTCCAGACAATATAGAAAATGACGTAATTGAAATAATAAAATCTAACTCAAAGACAGGCAAGATTACAATCTTTCCGGTATCACGAGTAATAGATATAGGTTCAGGGGTAGAAAATGAACAGGCACTAGTACTCAACGAATATGATAGTGTTATACTGACAGCTGCCAAGAACCAAAACACATCATTTCCATTTGGTTTTGCCACTGGAAAGATGAAGATTGCGCCTCCCCAAATTGAGGGGGAGAAGGGATATTATGACATACTTGAAAAAAAGTTTGTACAACTAAATGCACTTGAATCTGTGATTTATCACGTCAAACCAATTGAAAGATTCCAAATTCTTTCTGCTGATGATTCTGCAGTAATAGAAAGCATGACCCGCATAAAACGAAATTTTTCCTTGTACAAGATGAAGATGTCAGATTCATATTCACAAGCCTTTCTAAAATATATTGCAAGCAGATTTCTTAGTCTCTGGCCTGAACAAGAGATTAATGTTACAATACTTTATGTGGATATAGTAGGTTCTACCAAACTCGCAACCTTGCTAAGCTCAGAGGAACTTTCAGGTCTAGTCAAGGTCTTCTCTGAAGAGATGTCTGTAATAACATCCAAACATGCGGGATTTGTGTTAAAGTATGCTGGAGATGCAGTAATTGCCTTCTTTCCAGAACTTAGAGAGTTTGGAAACATGGCGGAAAATGCAGTAAGGTGTGCAAACTCAATGAATATGCTAATAAAACATTCTCTTAACCCTATCTTTGCAAACCTTGGTCTTCCTTCTATCAGTGTGCGAATAGGCATAGATGCAGGTAAGAACCGGATTGTCTTTCTTGGCTCTGATCCGGACTTGATCGGACACAGTATCACGATTGCTTCAAAGATATTACCGCTTGCCCAACCCAACCAAACTACAATAGGTAATGCAGCATACGGATTGCTTTCTCAAGAATTTGCAGAACAGTTCATAAAAATTAGCCCAGATGACAAAAGATGGAGCTATACTCATCCTGGAACAGGTGATATCTATCCAATATATTTTTCAAGACCTGTAATGCAGGGCTCTGATCTTAAGACTTAGGATAAAAACTCATTTCTTGAATTTTCTGCTTGCAAATCTGGTTAGACCTATTTTTTGCATCTCGTTTGATTCTCTGAGGACTGACTTGTGTTGTTCTTTCTTGTATGTTCTCAATTTTTTCTGCAGCTCTGAAGATTCGTTTGCCAAGATCTTGATTGCGTAAAGGCCAGCATTTGTTGCCTTGTTTACACCTACTGTTACAACAGGCGATCCAGTAGGCATCTCTGATATTGATAGCAATGAATCAAGTCCACCAAAGGCGGAAAACTTGAATCGATCGGAATTGCCCCTGTCATTGTAAACCATTATTGGTACTCCTATTACCGGTATTATAGTGTGGGATGCAACCATGCCAGGTAAATGTGCTGACCCTCCTGCTCCTGCAATTATTACCTTGAATCCTTCTCTTTCTGCATGTTTTGCATAGTCTGATAACCTTGTAGGTGTTCTGTGGGCTGATACTATCTGATCCTCGTGTTTGACGCCAAACTCATCTAATATCATTGCAGCTTGATGCATCATCTTGCTGTCTGAGCTTGAACCCATGATGATTCCAACCAACGGCTTTTTTGGTAGAACCATAAGGTTATGCAATCTTGAATTTTAATAAAGGTTTTATGAAAAGCGCCAAAAACCATTAATTCTTTAACATAAAGCTACCCAAGATAGAGTCAAAGGTACCAAAAGTTTGAAGTAATATGCAACCTGTGGTGAAAATGTTGATGGTCTGCAAAAACCAGATTTGTTATTTTCAATAAGTGGTTTTAACTAGTAACTTCATACATTCCAATTTTAAACTACGGGTTAGCTTTGTGGAAGTAATATTGTAAAAACAGTAGGAGGAGATTTGACTGATATGGATCCACCATGAGCTTCTATGATAGCACGAACACTGGAAAGACCAAGACCTGTTCCATTTTGTTTGGTGGTAAACAATGGCTCAAATATTTTATTAATATTCTGCTTTGGTATTCCATCTCCAGAATCCTCGAATTCTATTACTAGATCGTTTTTTTCATTTCTAGTACGTATCATTATCTTTCCCTCGTTTTCTCCTATGGCATCAATTGCATTTAACAAAATATTGGTAAAAGCAACTGACATCTGAATCTTGTCTGCCATAAGAGAAAAGTCATTTTCTGGTAGTACAATGGAGATATTTCTTGGTATGATTATATTTTTAATAGAGTCATCCAAAATGTTGGAAACTGAGACTAGTTTTTTGTCTAAAGGCATTGTTTTAACAAACCCCAACACTTGATTAATCTGGTGATTGATTCTAGACACTGCATCGTTTATTATTGGAAGATATTCACCAAGTCTTGGATCCAACTTGTTGTTGACTCTCATCTCTATTGCTTGAACCGTTAGTTTGATTGTGCTTAATGGGTTTCGAAGGTCGTGCGAAATTCTTGCAGTAAGTTCACCTATGGCAGATAGTTTTTCTTTTTTCACCACTTCATTTTGCGTTTGTATGATGATTTTAGATTGATTTTTTATTTTATCAAACAAAAGTATCACAAACAATATCGCAATTCCAACTACGGAAATTAAACTTGGGAAAACTAGATCAAGAAAATAATAAAGTGTCTTTGTAGATTTTGCAGTGTTGACTAGAATATTTTTAGAATAGTCTGTTGTGTGTTTTTCTCCAATCTCTACCTGTGCTCCTCTAATCCCATCATCATTTACAAAATAGTCATCCCACTCTTTAGAAAAAGAAACCATGATTCCAGTTACAGGCTCAACCGAGATTTTACAACTTCCATCAGACAGTATCTTTTTTGATGAAAATTGTGGATGATCTGCAGATACATCTACTCCACTGTATTTGCACGAGAAATCGTATACATCAAGACCATCTATGTTATCTTCACGCTCAAAAACAAAAGGTGTTTCAGAAAATATCATTGGGTGGAAAAAATCATAATCTATTTTTTGAACATTAGGCGGAAAGGTGAAATATTCATTGGTTGATTGCTGTTTTCTAGTTGTCCTGTCAACGAAAAACGTATGAGCATCATAAAAGACAATCTTATCTGTTACAGGATCTTTTCCAAGTACAGTAGAATTAATCTCTAAAATGTCACCAGTCACATTTATCACATTTTCTCTTAGAGTCTCTCTTATTCCAAACGGTTCAGATAGATTTCCTCCAAGAGAATTCAATACCCTGTCCTGTCCTTCTTGTTCTGCAATAAATTCATAGTTTAATGGGATTTTTTTCATCTCGTTAACAAATAAGCCATATATGGCTATGACCAAAATAATAACTAAACACCCTATGACTAATTTTGTCTTAAAACTCATCAAAATATGTTGTACATGATGCCACATATTAAGAAATTAATTTTTTTTCATTGTTCTATTTCAAATAAACTCAAACAATATCTGGATGAATCTTTTTAAGTGAACTTTATGTTGAAACTATTGTGATTACCTGTATTGTTGTAGATGATGATGTAAATACCACAAAGGTTTTTTCTGACATTCTAGAACTTATGGGGCTACATGTAATAGGAAAAGGTTTTAGCGGTAGTGAAGCAGTATGTCTTTATAAACAATATAAACCAGATGCCGTTTTTATTGACCTCATGATGCCTAAAACAGACGGATTCTATGCTATTAAGAAAATTCGAGAAATTGATCCTACTGCAAAGGTTGTAGCAGTAACCGCAAATCTTACTTTGGAGGCAGACCAGAAATTAGAAGAACTGAAAGTTAATGCAATTATCCACAAGCCATTTAGTATACATCAAATAAAACAAGTGCTGGAACAATGCAAAATTAACTCATAATAATTGAGTAAAAAAATCAAAATGGGATAGGATAAATATTTAATTTATTCAGATAATTCCATGAAATTTTTGTATGAATTTAATATGTTTAACATGTTGAATTTTTAGCATATTTGATTATCTTGCAGGTTCTTTAGTACAAAACTCTATCTCAATCTCGGATTCAATCTTTTAAATTATATGAAAGAGAAGTTTGAATATCTTATGCAAAACTCCCCTCTTGAGGTAAAACGTGCCTTTGGACTCTTGTTTATAGGAGTTGCAATATCAGTTGGCTCTGCTTCTATCTTAAGTGAAGTAGCATTTGAACATAAAGACCAGATATACTATTACGTCATAATCTGGTTTGGAAGCTTTGCTATAACCTTTGGTGTACTTTTCGGCAGGTTTCGGCACATACTCAAGTCTATACGAGGCAGAATGAAAAACAGTGTCAAATGGTCCAATCCAGTAAAGGCAATAAATGGACTTTGTTGGGCAGCCCCATTTGCTGCAATTGGAGCCTTTCCATTATTGTATCAGTATCTAATACTGCTTGGAATAGGACTCGGAAATACGTCAACATACATATTTATGAAAAAATTTAGCGGCCTTACAAACCATGAACAGATACTTGTAGGTGCAATATCTCTTGCCGCAATACCACTTGCAGTCTTAATAGATACATCCTTTGTGTCAAACCAAACGGTTGCAGTAATCGTATCAAGACTCATGATAGCTGCAGCATACGGAACAGGAGGTATGTATGCCCTCGCTGTCAAGAAATAAAAACTACCCTAATGGCTCAAACTTTATCAAATTTCTTACCTGCTCTGCCTTGTTAATCAATGTGTTGATATCTTCAGTGTCATCTATATCTATGACATTGATGTGGCCAAGCTTGCGCTGAGGCTTAGCCTCATCTTTGTGATACATCTTCAAGTAAATTCCTTTCTTGTTCTCAAGTGTTATTGGTTTGTATCTTCCTTTGAAGTCTTTTGGCCCAAGTATATTGCGCATCACTGCACGATGTTTGAGCCTTGTACTCCCTAGCGGAAGTCCAAGTATGGCCCTAACGTGTTGCTCAAACTGCGATGTCTCACTTGATTGCAATGTATGGTGTCCTGAGTTGTGTACTCTTGGAGCTATCTCATTGACAAGCACACTATCATCGCGTGTGACAAACATCTCTATTCCAAAAACTCCGGCTCCATGAAATATGTCCATTGTTTTTCTGGCAATGGTTTCTGCCCTCTCTGCTATCTCTGGCTCAATTCTTGCTGGTGCAATTGTCATTTCAAGTATGTTCTCTTTGTGAATGTTCTCCACTGCAGGATATGTGGCAATTTCTCCATTGGTATTACGTGCAGCAATTACAGAGATCTCCATCTTAAAATCAATCATCTTCTCGATCATCATCTGTTTGCCCTCAAAGAGACCATACGCTGATTCTACCTGATCTTGGTTCTCAATTCTGAAGTTACCCCTTCCATCATAGGCATCGCGCCGCATCTTTAGTAGTACTGGATACCCAAACAATGGTATCTTACTTTTAAGGTCAGCAAGAGACTCTATTGCAAGAAACTTTGGCACAGGTATGTTATTGTCTCTAAGAAATGTCTTTTGTAAAAATTTATCTTGTATTATCCTAAGAGTTGCGGGTGATGGACTTACAGATATGGGAGCTGTTAATGATTCTAGAACCTGGCTGTCACCTGATTCTATCTCATATGTGATTATATCACTTTGCATAGACAATTCCACTATCGCATTTTTATCCTTAAAATCTGCAACAATCTGTTGTGCGCCTGCCCTTGCTGCAGGACAGTTTGTCGTGGGATCTAATACAACTACTTTGGATACATGCTCAGGCATACTCCTTGCAGCCTCTGTAAGCATCATTCCAAGCTGGCCTCCACCTATTATTCCAAGAACTTTTGACACATGCTGATTCATTGATGGTTTTAAAAATAGTTACCTCTTGGGCCATGACTTGATCCCAAGATGGTCAAAACATTGCTGGTTTGTTTGTTTAAAATTGACAACCTATCATTATTTAGAAGTACAAAGAGGAATAGATACAGGATGTTTGAGGTAGGGAAGATAGCCAAGAAAGGCTGTACTGCCATAGTAGTTGATGATGATGAGGACACCGTGAACCTCTTTGCAGAGTTTTTGGAGATCTGCAATGTCAAAGTATTAGGAAAATCTTATGACGGAAACCAAGCTGTTGAAATGTATAAAAAAATTTTCCCGGATGTTGTGTTTTCCGATGTCATGATGCCAGGCTATGATGGTTTTTACGTCCTCAGAAAAATACGACAAATTAATTCACACGCCATAATGGTTATGATTACAGGTGATGTACGACCGGAAACAATAAGCGAACTGCAAAGACTAAAAGCTGATGCAATAGTCTACAAGCCGTTTGACATGAAGCAAATAGTTGAGACAGTAAACAAACTACTTGCAGAAACCATTTATCAAACACAGACTAACTGATCATATAATTTCATGTTTTCTATATCATTTGTAATTTAAAATAGTTTTAAAAATAATATCATATGCATACTAGCATTAGATATGTTTAGTATGTGATTTTCTAGGAACTTTGATAGTGCCATGGTTGTTCCATACATTGTTATTCCTCCTAATGCAGTAAGCATGGCTATGTTGAACCAGACTGTTTTAAAAAGTCCTCCTTGGCCAACTTTGATTGCCAAACCATTAATGGCAGAGGTGACAATTATAACAACTGGCATCATCATTGCCATGAAATTTGGATCAATAGGGCTCAGTGTTATTGCGCTATTTGATATTTGAGTTCCTGTAATCATGGTATGGAATATTTCAATTAATTTATTCATTAAACCAAAGATTGCCATGGTTAATGCGTGAAGTACTAAAACAATTGTTTCAAATGTCCTTGATGTTTGTCTTCTCTTTGCTCTAAGTTCATTTATTTTTAGTGATATCTCGGAAACTCTGTTTCCAACATCATTCATGTTTGAACCTTTTAGTATAGCATTAGCCATTATTGTATTGCCGGATACTATGATGGAGGTGCCTGCATCTTTTGAAAATAATTCAAACCCAATCTCTGGTTTGATTCTGTTCTTTACTCGATTCTTGAAAGCAATTATTTGTTTTTGAAGCGGACCAAAATTACTTCTTAAAACAGCGTCTAGAGTTTGTCCCATTGATCCCACCATCATGTATATTTCTCCAAAATGTCTGATGAATGATGGGTACCACTCATCAAGAGCTTGCAACTCAGATTCCATTTTTTTAGCAAAATATCCTGGAATGAATAATGGGGCGGTAGCAATGACAGCCACTAACGGGAGAGGTATGACATTGACAATAGCTAGCACAAGACCAATGGAAACACCCATGCCAATTGCCATGTAAAGAAGCATTCTAAATTTCTGGGTCCTTGTGTAATCTCCAACAGATATTCTATCCCTAGGGAATAGCACATACATGATCACAATAAATGATCCCATGCTTACAATCACACCAATAAATGAAATCATGAATACTGACTGAGAGTCTGTGTTGCCCATGAGCATAGTCATTATAGAATTTCCCGATATCATGAAGACTGTTGTAGATGAGATTGTGTAAAACATTTCAAGAAAAAGTTTCTGTGTTTCTAAATTTCGTTCATATCTTATCGTAAAATTATGTATGGTTGCAGACATTTCATCTGTAAAGAATATTCGTAATTCATCTCCCAATCTAATGACTTGGGCCAATTTTACTAGTAGTTGCTTTAATGGATCTGAGTTATCTGAAAACTTTACTGCAATCATCTCGCAAGCTCTTGCAAGACCGTAACCCCATCCGACCCCTAGTCTAAATATGTCTTTGAATGTATCTGAATACTTTCCGTATCCTGAAGATTGTGCAGTTTTTATCAGATCAACTGAACCAACCTCTCCTGTAGAAAGTGCATAAAGAAATGCCATAAAGTAAACAAACTCATCATCTGCTTTCTTGATGGACGCAAGCTTTTCTTTTAAGGTCAGTTTTTGTTTCATAGCATATTGATCTCCTTCATGAATGCATCCAGACCAATCTCTCTACAGCGCGATATGGAATCATAAACATCATAGAAATTAAAGATCTTTTTTTCTACCATCTTTTCCAAGATCTTGGCTCGCATTGCAAGTTCTTCATATAGAAGGGACTCGTCTTTTCTTGACATGCCTCTTTTTTCAAGCACTTTGGAAATGAATAATGCACTACTTCCCTTCCCCCTAAATTTTACCTCATCTGATCCAGGATCCCAATTAAATACAGGTATGAACATTACATTATTTCCTTCTGGATTATATCCTAAAATCTCGTTAATGGATAATACTCTCCTTACCCTCTTTCCATCCGGAGAAGAAACTGCTGCTTGGAATAACGCTATGTTTAGGTTTTCAACGTTTGTCTTGGGTATGTTCATGGGTGGGTTTGTAATTCTCTGTATCAGTGCAGTCATGTTGGCAGCATGAAATGTGCTTACAACAGGATGGCCAGTTTGCATGGCTTGAAATGCAATGTTGGCTTCTGCTCCTCTGATTTCTCCTACAAATATATAATTTGGTCTCTGTCTTAATGCAGCTTTTAATAGGTCAAACATACTCACACTTGAATTTTGGTTTCCAGTATCCCTTGTGACTTCACTTATCCAGTTGGAATGTGGCAAGGTAAGTTCTGGTGTATCCTCTATACTTACTATCTTCCAGTTGGATGGAATGAATGCTGTCAGCGCCATCATGGTGGTTGTTTTTCCAGACGCTGTCTCTCCATTGATGAAGACACTCATACCCTCTGCCATCATCATCCACAAATATGCTGCTTCAATTGAGTTGAGAGCTTTGCTTGGAAGTATCTGAGTTATAGATAGCGGGGTACTTGCAAATCTTCTGATTGTAGCATTTGTTCCCTTTCTGCTCACATCTTTGCCAAATACGATGTTAATTCTGGAACCCTCAGGTAACGTTGCGTCTATGACAGGCTTTGCATGAGACACTGTCTTTCCAAATTGTTCTGACATGCTAATTATGAGATCATCTATCTCTTCAACACTAAGAAACACAGGACACTTGAGAGCACCAAACATCTTGTGTATTACGTACATGTTTCCAGCACCTACTACTGAAATGTCTTCAAGATGTGGATCTGTCAGAAATGGATCAAGTAGTCCCATACCAGCTCTTTTTCTTAGGAAATGATACTTTAGGTTACCAACATCCTTCTCATAAACAGGCAAATTTTTTAATTTTGTTACATCAACTTTGGAATAATCTATAGGACTACTGCTTATTGTTATGGTCTTGTCAAGATATTGATCTATCATATTGAATCTTTCTGTAAGTTCAACTGGAGGATTCATAGTTCCCGCATGTATGGAAAATAGTCTGTCAGCATAATCCATTAATGTCCTGTCAGGTTCGTCCGGCTCAATTATGGCATATTCCACATAACCATCGGCAGAGTTTGAATGAGGATTGATATGTATGTATGTGGTATCAGATATTGGGTAGATCAAATTAGGATCTTTGAGTTTTTTATGCTCCCCCTCTAGTTTATCAGTATAAATTGGAATTGGATTCCCTCTTTCTACATAGTTTGTAAGATGGTTAGCTAGATGATACGATTTCTTCAAGGCTTCTGCAAATTTTTTATCATTTACTAATGATATGTCAAATCCCATGTCAGATCACATTCCCTTTCATGTTCTTCATCTTGACACTCCTATGCATTGGCAGTCGATATTGGTACGATCTTTATGCCAAAGTTAGTATCTACTTCAAACGCAAAAGATGACTCTGCTTGTGAAGTAGAACCTATCAGTTTTATTATCTTCATAACTTTGACGGCTTTACCCCCTATGTTCGACGTACTAAGGGAAAAGTAGACATCGCAGGCAGATTTTATTCGTAATGCCACATCCTCTGAAATTGATGTTGCATGCATGGTAAGTATGATGGACATTCCTGTTGAGACTAGATACTTGCATCTCGTAAGAAAATCAAGAATCTGATCTGCATCAGAATACATTGTCAAAAGAGAAATAGAATCTATGACTACAATATCACATTTCTTTGCACTGTTACTGATATACCTGCCAATAACGGGCAATAGAAATGAGGATTGGCGTTCAGACCACATTGCTCCATATACGTGCAGTGGAAGTACAGATAATCTATTTTGCAAAAAGGGTTTGGTAAAATTAAAGGTGATTGTTTTCATCTTTTCAATGTAGTCTTTTACGGTATTCTCCGTAATGCAAAGAACTTTCATGTCCATGTCTAGCATTCCCTTTATGAATTGGGCTGCAAGTGCGCTTTTTCCTGTACCGTGCTCACCCTCTATTAACATAAGACATGGAGTTGGTATCCCTCCTGCTAATTGCCTGTCAACTTCTTCATTTCCTGTTGGTATTGTTTTCATCATGATGTAATCACCGAGTCCGAAGTTGTAACTCCATTGTCAGTTCCAAATTCTACCGTGAAAGTACCGCCATATTTTGTCTGATGGGCAGGTTGTACCTCTATGTCAGCTATCTCTTTAGGATCGAGCAAACCAGGATGTATGTAGTCATTTTGAATCTGTGAAATACACCACTGATCTGATAAAAGCTCAGAACAACTGTTTGCATATTTTAGTGTCTCAGTTGATATTGGATTGTTTGTAGCATTTTCTTGATACGTAATAATAACATCAAAATCATTATAATTCCACAATACTGTGTTTCCTGTATTAGTAACTTGGAAAGTAGCTAGACTTTCATTACTCTGATCCTGTAGGTTGGAAATACTGATATTTGTCTGCAATCTTAAAAACTGATTATTTGTCATCTGTGATTCTGATGTACTTACTTTTGTAGTATCATTGATAATTGCAGGAAAAGACATCATTGCATATATCATGGAAAAAGTCACAATGCCGCCAGAAATTGCGATGCTTAATCCCATTTCGCCTCCCCCCCAGCTAGCAAAATCTTGTAAATTGTTGATCACTTACTCCGTTTGGTGTAGTTACCTGTAGCTCATATGTAGAACCACATTGAATTGTGGAAATGTTTGTTACGTTCATCTGTAAGGTATCTGTCTGATTCCAAATAGATACTGGGCTTGAAAATGCCCATGACAATCCAGATGGTGGATAGGCATACGGTATCTTCTGCATTTGATTAATTTGACCAAAATATACATCTGTATTCTGGGGGCTTGAAATGGGATAGGTGCCAACATTTTTCACCCAGGCATTTATGCTATTTGATGAAGAGTTTGTAGTATAGATTATCTTGATGTTTGTTAGGATTGTTTGTTTCTGATTTTCTGTTTCTTGCGTAAATGTGGATTGGAATGTGCCAACTTTGGTCATTACAATTCCTGCAAGCCCAGCGGCTACTATTACTGAGGCTATTATTAGAATGGCTTCTGTAAAAACTGCCGATGCCATTTAACCTGCCTTCTTTTCAACAGTCATTATGTTATCATGATTTTTTCCTTGGTTTACCATCAATTTTGCATAAATCAAGTCAGATTCTCTATCATTCATGTTCATCACTTTGCCAAACTTGTATAACATGATCAGTGTGTCGTTAATAGACAAACCAGATTTATCCATCATATTGACTACATTGTATATTATGTGCTCATCTTCTTGCCTCAAACCCATTATTTTACATTGGTCTATCAGAACATCAATAGAATCTCTTCCCAATGTTTGCAAGATCTCTTCCATCAATGATATGGTTGTCATCAGTCTACCTAAAGTAATACCACTTCCAAGCATCTGTTTGAATGACAAGGCTTCACGAGTATCATTTTTCATAACATCGCTCATGTCGTAGTTTTTTGTTATCTGAACTGAGGAATTTTCTTTATTCTTTAAATTATTATCATTCATCTCATCTCGAATTGGTTCAATCTTAGTTTTCTCTGGATTTGAAATGGTCTGTATCGAGCTTGATAGTGGCAACTGCTCTGTATGTAAAGGAAGCGAAGGATCCGATAGAGACTTGATATCAATTGAATCAAAATATTTTCGCATAAAGTTCAATGGATTTGCAAGTTCTGCCTGAAATGATTTGAGTTCAGTTAAGGAGGATTCTACTGTTGACGCTAAGGTTTCCATGTTGTTTTTTATTGTATTTATTTCATTTCGCAAATCACTTATTGTATCTTGAATTCTGGTTGAATCCTTCTGTACAGGTTCCATGGCTCTTGAAACCATGCTCTGTATTGTAACTTCGTCAATAACTGGTGTTTGAATTACAGCCACATTTGGAATTTCATTTGATGGTATGGAATTATCGCCTGAACTTATGCCAGACATGGTTCCTGAAGAATTATTATCAGGTAAAATGATGTCTTGTTCTTTTGTCCGTTCTGTAGATATGGTCTCAACTTGTGGTTGGGGTGGTTGATCTGATGATCGTAAATTAGATTGAAGCACATCTTGCATATTTTTGGAAAATAGTTTCGGTAATACTACAAGTATGACAAATATGGTAATTGCCGGCAATACAAAATAATATGATGCAAATTGTGGATTGAAAAGGTATTCTGGAAGTAATTCGTAGAGAAATAAGCCATAGCAAGATGTTATGCTTATTGTTATGAAAAGTCTTGTATTTTTTGATATCTTTGCTAGTAAAAAAAATGGATTGATAGTGATCATCTCATATCACTATTGCCTACCCTAGGTCAACGATACTTGTCGTGACTGGCGGTACTTGCCTTTCTACAGTCAATGCCGAGCCTGTTGGTACGTCAATCTCTGCCTTTATGTTGTCAAGTTCTGATGGCCTGTCTGCACTATCATACACGATAGCAAGCTCTGCATGCTCGCCCTCATCGAGTATGTCGTTGATTGGAGTGTTTGAAACATCCCAGTAGATGA
>JASHOW010000057.1 GCA_030038445.1 Nitrosopumilaceae archaeon | reverse complement strand
AATGAATTTTCTTTGTGCAAGCAGAGATCAGGGCTGAAAATAAGAAACCAGAAATAAAGAAAAAATTCGATGTCATAATAATTGGAGCGGGTCCTGCAGGATATACTGCGGCCATTTATACTTCAAGGGCCAAGCGTGAGACCTTGATAATATCAGGAATATTGCCAGGAGGGCAGCTTATGCTTACAACAGAGGTTGAAAATTATCCAGGTTTTTCTGAAGGCATAATGGGCCCAGAACTTATGACTACCATGAGAAAGCAGACCGAGAGAATGGGCACCACAATCATAGATGATGAAGTTGTAAATGTTGATTTTAGAAGAAAACCATTCAAGATTTTGACATATTCTGAAGAATATGAAGCAGATGCAGTAATAATTGCAACTGGCGCAACTCCCAGAAAACTCGGCGTAAAAGGAGAACAGGAATTTAGTGCCAAAGGCGTTTCATATTGTGCCACTTGTGATGGTCCATTCTTTAGAAATCAAGAAATAGTTGTAGCAGGTGGTGGAGATTCTGCAATGGAAGAGGCCATGTTTCTTACCAAGTTTGCAAAAAATGTCCACGTAGTACATAGAAAGGATAGATTGAGAGCAAGCAAAATAATGCAGGACAGAGCATTTGAAAACAACAAGATCAAGTTTCACTGGAATTCTGTAATTGAAGAGATCAAAGGAAACGAGAAGGTAAATCAGATCATGATACGAAATGTGTCAACCAACCAGCAGGAAACAATGAGCATAGGAGGCTTATTTGTTGCAATAGGTCATGAACCAAATACCAAGTTGTTCAAGGGCCAGATTGAACTGGATGACCAGGGATACATAGCACTCAAAAATCACACGCATACTAACATAGACGGGGTTTTTGCCGCAGGTGACGTACATGATCATCGATACAGGCAGGCAATTACTGCTGCTGGGTTTGGCTGCATGGCAGCCATAGATGTAGACAGGTATTTGTCAGAAAATAGCAAAAAATAGCACGCGTTAAAAGAAGACTTGGGAGATGTGTTTTGCCTCTTTTAGTGCCTTGTCAAATTCATCAGCAGAAAAGATCTTCTGTTCAGTGTATAGGCTCTTGAATTTTCTTCCATCGTCTGCAAATATTCCTACTACGCAACCTTTCTCGATGGGATATTTTTTCATTGCAGCATAAACCGTGGCAGACGAGGGGCTTACAAGCATGCTTTCCTTTTGAAATACCTCTTTTACTGCAACAAATGCCTCATCATTTGTAATTGTAATCCAATCATCTACTACTTGTTCACGCTTGATAAACAGATCAGGTTTTGCAGATTCTTCAAAATTTCGCAGTCCTTGGATTAGATGATTTTGTTGTGGTTGTACGGCTATTACCTTTATGTCGGGATTTTTCTCTTTCAGATAGGCGCCTATTCCTGTTATGGTACCTCCGGTTCCAACTCCTGTAAAGAAATGAGTTATCTTCCCCTTTGTCTGTTCCCATATTTCAGGCCCTGTTCCCTTGTAATGCCCCATAAAGTTTGCCTCATTTGCGTACTGGTTTGGTGAATAATATTTGTCTGGTCTTGCAGATGCAATAGACTTTGCCAGTGCAATGCTCTGGTCAGTGCCAGCTCCAACCTTTGGGCACAGGTCATCACTTGTTTGGTACAAGGTAGCCCCTAGAGACTCGATTATCTTTTTTGTTTCGTTGCTTGCTTTTTCAGGTATTACAATTTCTACCTGGTATCCAAGTCGTTTTGCAATTCCTGCAAGGGCAATTCCAGTATTTCCTGAGGTTGGTTCTATTATCACACTGTGTCCTCGTTTTATGAGATTATTTTCTTCGGCAATCTTTATCATCCAAAATGCTGCTCTGTCCTTCACAGAACCAAATGGATTATGAAACTCTAATTTTGCATAAAACTCGGCCTGCTGGTTTGAAAGTGAGGCTATCTTTACAATTGGCGTATTACCAATTTTCTTCAGAAGTGTCTCAGTATCATCGAGTGCTTCAATGGTCAAGAACTTATTTCACCTTTTTTATGGTAAACTCTAGATCCTTGTCATGTTTTTTTAATTCCAAGAGTTGATGTCCATTTCTGTTTACCCATCGCGATATGTCGTCTTCAGAAGCTGGATCATCCGCAATAATTTTTAGAATATTTCCCACTGTCATTCTTTCCATCTCTATCTTTGTTCTAAAGACCGGCTCTGGACAGAACATACCTCGCACATCTATTGTCTTAGTTGGAGTTGATTCTGAAATATCAATTCACCCAGTAAACAAAAAGCTAGTAAAGTGATATTAAAAGCTATTCATACGCGCAAGAAAATTTATTCAAATTAAGATCATTGGTAATATTGCTCTGAGGTTGCGCTCATACAATATGTTATAATCTTGATTTTTGAAATTAATTTTGTTTGATAATTTCGTGGTGAGATGTACTGCCACACGATACACCGCTCTCCACACCATGCTGTCAGGATTTGATTCAAATGCATCAATTAGAAATCTGCAGATTCCTGTTAGGTGTGGATGGTTTTCTTGGAAATATTGCATAATGTCGTCTTTTGAGTTTCGGATCTTGTATCTTGCATGCTCTATCATTTCGTTGCAAGCGATATATCCCACACTATTAATTGTAATCTTTCCTTTTCTCATTGCTCTTAGTATTCCATCAAGAGTATTTTCTGCATCAATCACATTTATGCATCGACCTAGTGTTGAGACAACATGTGAATCACTTCCCGCCACTTCAATCATATTGTTTGTCTTTGCAAAATAAGAAGCTCGTAGGTTTGAGTACCTGTCAACATTATTGCTGTTAAAGACCTCAATTAAATCGCAGAGAATAGACTTTTCTCGTAGCCCATTATTTAGTGCAAAAGGATGAGGTGCACAAGATACTGCACCCTGAGATCTTATGATATCAAGTATCTCCTCAAGGCTCAGACCAGGGTTTATTGTTTCGTTAAGGCCATATGCAAGAACATGGATTCCTTGGTCTGTAGTGATCTCTTCGCCTGAATAGATATGTATATTTCTGAGTTTTTCATGATTTTCCCTGTAATTTAACAATTGGTTATATCCGTCTAGCGTATTATGATTTGTAATGAACAAAACGTCAAGTTTTGTTTTATATGCCTGCTCTAATTGTTCTTGCACCGTTATACCACAGTCATACGGGGTTTCTTTTACGCCCAGTTGAAAATTTGAAAATTCGTTATGGCAGTGCAGCTCTGCACGCAAATTATCCAATGTTAATCGGTTCGCTCAATCTGTGAATATAATCTTTGTTTTCAAAACTTTTGCTTTTATCTAAACAAATCTTCAGATCGTGGCCTGATGAGATCATTTATTGTATTTTTTGTATCATCAAGATCATAGTTTCTTACTATGACTATTGGAGTCTGGATTGATTTGCTCATGACAAGTTCTGCAGCAGAACATATCTCATCCACAATAGCAATGGCAGTCACGCGTAAAATTCTACCAAAATTATCTTGTGTGCCTGCATAGTCCAATATTGATGCAATACCAGAAGTTCCTATGGCAACATTTGTCT
Source organism: Nitrosopumilaceae archaeon (assembly GCA_030038445.1). GTDB lineage: Archaea > Thermoproteota > Nitrososphaeria > Nitrososphaerales > Nitrosopumilaceae > Nitrosotalea. The sequence goes on along the minus strand of JASHOW010000057.1, from coordinate 158 downwards.
GCCCTTGCCTAAATGGTCTTCCAAATGTATCAGATATAATAACTGCCACATTTTTTCCAGTTTTTTCTTTTACTTGGTTACGTATTGTCTGAGCGGATACATTAGCATCATTTGGTAACAATGTAGCATATCCGCTTTTTACATTGCTTTCATCTACA
>JASHOW010000056.1 GCA_030038445.1 Nitrosopumilaceae archaeon | reverse complement strand
AAAGTCATAATTTATGGCCTCTGTGGATTTCAATCTTGTATCTGTATGTCTTTGCCTGTAGTTGAGATAACAATCGTGTGGCGATTATCAAATTTGATAACATGTGTCGCTTTGAAATGTATTGAAAACTGCCATCATGATACCAATTAATAAAAAATTGTCAAGTTTTCAATTTTGATAATCTACACCTGTCTAATATCATAAGCAGACATTCTGGATATCATGTCTCAAAATATTTTTCAGAAAATTCTTGTTCCCCTTGATGGCTCAGCAAATTCCATGAGGGGCTTAAATGCAGCAATCTTGCTTGCAAAACAGAGTGGAGGCTACATTACCGGGCTCTATGTTATATCAAGCTCGGGTTTTTCAAAGGCCTCGTCTATGTTAAAAAAATACAAAAAGGAATTGAAAAGCAATTCAGAAACAATAATGTTTCAAGCAAAAACAAATGCAGCAAAAAACGGAATAAAGTTTGAGGGCAAAGTCATCGTCTCGCCTGGAATTGTCAGAACAATAGTTGGTTTTGCCAAGTCCAAGAAATATGATGTAATAGTGATGGGATCTAGGGGACAAAGCTCGCCTGACGTCAAGTATCTGGGCAGTGTTGCCAATGGCGTGCTTTATGATCTGAATATGCCCATTCTCATAGTAAAATAAACTGGATAGAATTTTTAATGTATAGAAACCATCAAGGGATAAAGCATGAAGATCAATTCCAAAGATTTCCTTGTAAGACCAGGAACCACAGTCAAACTCAAGAAATGGCCAACTATTGTCAAGCCTGTATACAAATCAAAGGAACAATACCAACAGCTTCTCAAGGAACACGCCGAGCAACTAAGATCTCTGCAAAATCTCCTGTATGCGCATAATCGCTATTCGATACTGATAATCTTCCAGTCAATGGATGCGGCAGGAAAGGACAGCGTAATCAAACATGTAATGTCAGGCGTCAATCCGCAAGGCTGTCAAGTGTTCAGCTTTAAGCATCCAAGCGCTGAAGAACTAGAACATGATTTTCTGTGGCGCCAAACTCGCTCTCTGCCCGAGAGAGGAAAGATAGGCATCTTCAATCGCTCATATTACGAGGAAGTGCTAATTGTCCGCGTACATCCTGAGATACTACAAAGCCAGAATATTCCTCATGAATTTCTTGACATGAAAGTCATATGGCAGGGACGCTACAAGTCCATAATAGATCTGGAATCTCATCTTCATCGCAACGGCACTCGCATCATCAAATTCTTTTTACATCTTTCAAAAGAAGAACAAAGAAAACGTTTTCTCAAGCGTATCGACGATCCGAAAAAGAACTGGAAGTTTAGCACGGCAGACATGGAGGAAAGAAAATTTTGGAGACACTATATCAAGGCGTACGAATACTGTCTTGGTGTAACAAGCAGTCCTAATGCGCCTTGGTATGTAATTCCTGCTGATGACAAAGACAACACCCATCTGATAGTTTCGCAGATTATCCTAGATGCACTAAACAAACTCAAAATGGATTACCCAAAGCCCAGTGCAAAACGTAAGCAGGAATTAAAATCAATCCGTAAGATACTTCAATGATTACAGTATAAAAAAAGTGTATACCGGGGGTGGGTTTCGAACCCACGACCTCCAGATTATGAGTATTACCCTTTTTGTGGACTGGCACTCTAGGCCAGGCTGAGCTACCCCGGCATAAGTTACGCCTAATTTCCACATGCAATTAAATGTAGCTTGCAGATAAAACTGCAAATTCTATACTGTTCTAATCCAAAAAAGATAATCGCAGTCTAAGATCAGTTAGACTGCTTTTTTCAAAATTGGGTGGCAATGATAGCAAACAGACAAATTGTTTAGTACAGTAATTTGCCCGATTCTATCCACGTATTAGGTCTGCCCACATTCTTCGCTCTTCCATTGGAATAAAGTGTGGCTTTCCTTCAGCTTTCTCTTTTATCAGATCCACTGCTAGTTCGGCCTCCATGTGAAGCTCATCCGTGATTGTTCCCGGAAAGAAGCGCGCAGGTCCAGATATCTTGTAATCCATCTTGACCTCAAGAAGCGTTACATTGCCAAGCGATGTCAGAACAATGTCTTTTGCGCCTGTTATCACGCCTTTTGTCCAAAGGATGTGGATTGCCTCTTTTGGCAAGAGAACTACCTTCTGGTGGCATCTTTCTACCTTACCTATGGTGACTTCTCGAACTATCTCGTTGCCGTTCTTTGAGAGGTTGCGTATAGACTTGGTGAGATTCCAAAACTTTGGCTCGTCATCAACTCTGGATACTACCTCCCAGACTTTTTCTATGGGTGCGTCAATCTGTACCTTGACCTTGATTTCTACCATGATTAACATATTGTCAAATCTGTAATAAATTACCTAGGTATACATTGTAAGACAATATCGAGTTATTTTGTGAAAGATACTCACTAACAAAGTTAATCATGCAATAAATATTAAAAATTAGAAGATATCCAATGCGTGAAATAGATGAGACCAAGAAAAAGACGGCCACCATAACCTTTCGATTCGATGAAGACCTTATCAACAAGTTACAGCAAGAGGCAAAGGAACATCAGGTAAGTACAAACACGCTTGCCACTCAAGCCATGAAAAGATTTCTCGAATGGGATATCTACCAGCCAAGAATAGGCTTGGTCAGCCTCAACAAGCCAGTATTTACCAAAATCTTTGGAAACCTCAAGGAAAAAGAGGTGACAGAGATTGCCTGTACAATAGGAAAGGACGAGATACGAGATGTTGCATTGTTCATGAAGGGAGAGATTGATGCCATCTCGTTTATGTCTTGGTTTGAGATACAGATGGTAAACTCCTCTGTCCAAGTAAGCCATATGACCGAAAACGGGATACATACATTTGTCATGAAGCATGATCTTGGAAAAAACTGGTCATTGTACAACAAGACAATTTTGGAGCTAATCTTTGATGAACTATTTCACAAAAAAATAGATGTCAAATACAACAAGAACACGTTCGCGTTAAGATTTTCTGAATAAGTTTTTTGTAAATAAAATACAGATGAATAGTCCATTATGTCAAATGGACTATTTCATGCCAACACGCGAGTTGGGTTTTGCACACTGATTCCTATCCAAATGTGTTCATTCTATCCTTTATCTTGACATCATAGGTTCCCATGATGTTCTGGCCTGGCTGAACATTGTGATATGTGCCTGTTAGCTTTACCAGATAGTTATCCTGCGTGTCTGCCCAGACAACTCCATTCTGGTCTACTGTAACCACCTTTACTTGCTCTGTGACATATTGTGGAAACAGGTTCCAGATGGGCCAGACAGCAGTCATCATGACCACTATGATTGCAAGCATTCCCAACCCGAAAAACATTGGCATTAGATTTCTTGGTGCCTCATGATCTTCGTGTTTAGATTGTATCATGGTATAACTTGCACTGCCAACAATATAATCAGCGGGTACTCAATGTAAGACAAAGTATGACGAGACATGTTTTCATCTCGATAAATTTGGGTGGTGTTTAGGCCTTGGCAATCTCTTTCCAGTTGGTCTCAACTTTGGTAACCCACTGGAACTTCTTTTGTAGTGCGCTTGTGTAAAGCTTTGTCCAGTCTAATCCCATCTCATCAGACCAGGCCTTGACAACTCTAGGGTCTATATAGTTGCGCAGCGACGTTCCTAGGTTATAGTCTCGGGTCTTCTCTGTAAGCTCTATGGTAAGCCTTAGTTTTTCCTCTCGCTGTTTTTGCTTTTCTGCCTGTTTTTCAGTCTTGGGTGCTGCTTCCTTGAGCTTCTTGAGGGAATCTCGCTTTTTTTGCAAAGATTCTTCAAAGTTCTTGGGTATGGTCCTCTTATGATTGCATGTTATGGCAGCTTCAAGATTTGCCAGTTTTGCGTGGTATATCTTGAGGTTCTCTGACTTGGAGTCAATATCATTTGCCTTCTTTAGGTAACTTCTTACCACATTTGTTGCCAGATATGTTCTGAAAACTTTGGCAGTAAGTCCCTTGACGACACTTCCCAAAAACTCGTTTACATGCCTTGACGTAATGCCATCAAATATGAGCTCATCTGGTTTTTTCTTTTCAGTTAGTTTTCTTAGATTCTCGTAAAAGACCTTATCCTTTTCTCCTACCGGCAGTGGTTTTTGCCACCTTACACTGTCTTTTCCCAAAAAGTCAAACTCTATAACATTGGGCTTTAGCTTGATGTGCTCTACACGAAGGGTTGTTGCACCAACAGTATCTGCCTCGTCTGGATCCTTTTCATCTCCCACCCTCATAGCTGTCTTGTAAATGAGATAGCTGACGGTTGCCACGCTTCTTGTCTTTTCTTCCTTGTCTGACATCTTCTTGACTATGGCATCAAGTACCTTGTCTATGTGCTCTGAGAGTTTGGTCGCCTTTTCGTATTTCATCTTGTCGCGTTCCTGCTTTAGATCAGATGTGTCCGATAGCCAAACATATTTTCGCTTCTCAGTGAGCATGTCTTCCCAGCTTGCAAGCCACATAAAGTCAGCCTCATGTATTATCTGCCCCCATTTTCCAGGAGGTACCTTGGAGCCCTCTCCAAGATTTAGCGTAACATCCTTTTCAGTTATTCTTGGCTTCCATCTGCCCCTTAGAGGGTGGTCACCTCGTCCTATGAAAAGGCCTGGAGGCTCTGCCATCCAATTGGCAACCTCAACGTCCTTGCCATCCATTACTGCTTTTCCGTAGACTGACTTCATCTTTTCCTTGATCTTTTTTCGTGTAGACGCAATCTTCTTCTTTTCCTCCTTTGTTATCGTAAGTTTGGCATCCTTTTCCTTGTCAACCACCTTGAAGGCGTCTGAAAAATCGATATCTGAAAATGAGATCTTCTTGTACTTGTCAGGCAGGATTTTTACAAAATCTGCTAGAAAATTTTTCTGAAAAACGGTGTCCTTTACGTATGGTGTATCCTTCTTCTTTGCCCACTGGTATGCCATCTCTTCTGCATCCAAGCTAAGGGGAATTTTTTCTCCTTTTATCTTGACAGCTATTTCCTTTGACTCAAAAGGCGGAGGGAATGCAATACCGTTGTGTTGTAATGTTTTCCATTTCATTTTTCATACTTCCAAGTTTTGGCCTAAATCTGTTGACTTTGACAAAAATTGACTCTCTGACTTATATCAATCTATTCAAAAATAATGTAAAAAATTCATACATTTTTTCAATAATGATACATACGACATCAAAAATATGTCATATGTAGAAAAAATCTAGTCAAAAAGTTCCTTTTTTATGTAATTTTCAAACTCAATGTCTGTTTTGTTCTTCTTGGCCTCAAGAAACATCATGGCATCGTTGCCGACAGGATATCTTGGTAAGGGATTCTCAGAGCTTACTGCGCTAACTATTGTCCTTGCAACCTCTTGCGGGGGTGTGCCCATCTGGCACATCATGGTCAAACCCTGCATGACCTTTTCAGTGATACCCTTGTAGACAGAGCCTTGTTTTGCAGATTTTTTAAGAGAGGTAAACAGGTTGGTCTTGACAACCCCGGGTTCAATTATTATCGTCTTGATTCCAAATGGCGCAAGCTCGTACCGCATAGACTCACTCAATCCCTCCAAGGCAAACTTTGAGCTGATGTATGCAGGTGTTACGGGAAATCCAATTCTTCCTGCAACCGAACTTATATTTACTATGATTCCTGACTTTTGGCTGCGCATTGTGGGAAGAACTTCTTGAATTATTCTGACGATGCCAAAAAAGTTGGTCTCAAACTGAGCTTTCATGTCATTAATTGTAAGATCTTCCAAGCATCCCACAAGAAAGTATCCTGCATTGTTTACAAGAACATCTATTCTTTTTTTGTCACGAACTACCTTGCTTATTGAACTTTTAATCGTCTCTTCCTTGTCCACATCTATCTCTAAAACTTCGATCTTCAAATTTTCTTTCTTTGCAATCTCAATTATGTTACCACCTTTTTTTGTGTCTCGCATTGTGGCATACGTGTAATACCCCTTTCTTGCCAGTGCAAGCGCGGTCTCAAATCCTATACCGCTTGAGCTTCCGGTTACAATTGCAACTTCTTCCATGACTAGCGTTGTTAGGCCACATTAATAATTTCTGCCATTTTTCCATGCGTCTAGATTCTAAACCAAAGGCTTGTCCCCTTCTACGGGCTCGGATACCTCTGTTACTTCCCCATCATTGACTCTCTGAAGTATTTCTACAGATGCCATCTTGTGGAGATACTCGTTGTTGTTGCCACATCTGTAGGAAAATGTACAACGCGGACATCCTGACTCGTTTTTGCATGGACATTCTTTTACTATGTGCAAGCTACGCTCAAATGCCTTTTCCAGCCTGTCGTACAAGGCCTTGCTTGCACCATTTCCTCCAATTGCAGCATCATATACAAAAATCAATCCAGATGTGCCAAGTGAGATTCCACCCAGATCCTGTGATACGCCACCTGTAATCATGTTGCTGCCCTCTATTACCACATGTTCTGTTGCATGATATCCGCTTGCCTCTGTGTATTCTTCATTTTCAGACTTGGATATCTCCACAAGGGGCCTTGGAGCCTTGAACACGATACCCTTTGTAACAAAATCATAATCTAATGGATTTTCAAGCATGACCTTCTGTCCCTGTGTTACCTCTTGGCCAAGTTCGATATTGACATAGCCGTATACGCGCTTTTGTATGTGAAGCTTGCAAAATGCCACCTCGATTCCATTTGCTTGGCGTTTCTCAAAAATTGTCTCTATGGTTGGCCACTCCTCTGTGAGTGCCTTTGTGTAGTATGGATATTTTCTTGGCAGAACCTCAAGCTTGGCAGACATGTTTTGTGGATATCCAATCTCTTTTACCCTGTATCTTGTGCCTGCAAGAAAATAGATTGCTGACGGATGCAGTTCTTCTAATGCTATGGGAAGTACCCTGTCTCCCACCTTTTTGCCATTTAAGAAAATATCAATTGATCTTCCAATTCCTCTGATACTATATTCTTCCAGAATTTCTTTTATCTGTGCAAAGTTTGGAACATATCTATTTTCAATTAAAACAAGATTGCCAACATCGATATGTTTCTGAATTACAGTTTTGTGTTCTGGCAGCTCATGTTTTGCAATGGGTCTGTCGCATGCCATGGCAAGTACCTGAAACTCCTCAACAAATGGATTTTTTGGGTCTATGTAGATATGTTCTGTGTCCTCAAAATAATCGCTTGGATGGTTCTTGTAGTATTGAGATATCGGGTCATTTCCAAGCACTAAAAATGCATATCCATCTTGACCCTTTCTTGCAGCCCTTCCAATTCTTTGAACCAAGCGATTGACTGGAATTGTGGATGATATGACACCGTCAACGTTTCCTACATCGATTCCAAGCTCAAGGGTTGGAGTTGCAGATATGGATAGTAACTTGTCATTTTTGAATAGGGTTTCGATTGATCTCCTATAGTTTGCCATAAGGCCTGCCCTGTGAACCTTGATGTCTATCTTTTGTCGTCTTGCCTGCAGGGCCAAAAGCTCAGAATTTAGATGCGAGTTGTTAAAGACCAATGTCTTGTGTTTTTCTGATGTCAGTCTCTTGAGAATGTCAATCATTAGCGTGCGCTGGGTGGCAAGTGATGGAAAAAGCATGCAAAACTCTATCCTTCCCTTCTTTCCCGAACCTGTAATCTGATTCATCTCTACCCCAAAGAGTTCTTGACAAAAAGAAAGTGCATTTTCAAGTGTTGCCGAGGATGCTACAAATTGGACCTTGGGGCAGATTCTTCTTAGTCTTTTTATTATATAGTGAACATTAGAACCAAAAATTCCAGAATATACGTGAGCCTCATCTGCTATCAAAAACTTGACTGAATTTAGCAGTGCAGCAAACTTTGTTCTGTGCCAGAGATGATAATGTAGCACGTCAAAGTTTGTTATAACTATCTCAGGTGGAGTCTCTAAGATCTTTCTTCTTTCGTCTTCTTTTGTATCTCCGTCAAAGACTGCTATTGTTAGATTGAGCCTGTCTGCAATCTCTTTTATCTTTGGGTATTGGTCGCGCGACAAGGATTTTGTTGGATATGCAAATATGGCCTGGATGTTGTGCGCCGGGGCCTTCAAGTCTAATATCTTTTGCAGTATTGGTATTACAAAGGACTCGGTCTTGCCTGATGCTGTTGGTGCAGTTATTACAATGTTTTTTCCAAACATTATATCCTCAATGGCATCTTGCTGAAACTTGTAAAAAGTTGTAATCCCCTTTGATTCTAGAATGTCTATGATTCTCTTGTCCAGTCCAGACTCTCTAACAACCACGCCCATCTCGGGGTCTGGCTCTTGGATTGACTTGAAATGCGATACATAGTGTTTTTTTGAGAACAGTACTGCACGGGTCAGTTCGTCAATCTTGGAGTCCCCTATCATTTTCTTTATGCTGTCCTGGCTTTGTATGAGGCCCTCCTTTTCCAGTGAAATCTGCGATTCCTTTTTGGTTGGAATCTTGTTGTCATCAAACTTTAGCAGAAAGTCAAGATATGCCTCATCGATATTTTTCTTGTAATCTATAACATCTTCTATCTTGCAGACAGGACAGCTAAACAGGATCTTTTGATTAAATGTGCGCTGGGCCTCGATCTTAGATTTGCACTTGGGACACGAATGCACTAGGTCACAAAAAGACGCTGTCTGATTTAATTTTTGGTTACAGGTAAAACTCCACTTGAGGTCAAACCTTTAAGCTGGAAAACTCTACTCAAGTTGTTGGCAATACTTGTAACAGGAGCCACGGGATTTATTGGAACAAGGCTGGTTGACAGGTTGTCCAAAAAAGGGGACAAGGTAACCGTACTAGTACGTTCAGGACAGATCGGAAACTCTCAGGTCACTACGGTTACAGGAGATCTTACATACCTAGATTTTGACTTTCCCGATGACACATACGATGTTGTGTATCACTTGGCTGCTGCCTGGCCTGGAGAGAAGGACAAGAAATTACAGAAAAAAGTAAACTATGAT
>JASHOW010000055.1 GCA_030038445.1 Nitrosopumilaceae archaeon | reverse complement strand
TTGCACACCCATTGCACCTGCCTCCATGATTGTTTGCAATGTCCACATGACAGCTCGTCTAAATGCGGTTCCTCTTGCAAGATGTTGTGACATTCTGTTGCACATGACACTTGGTTCAAGTTCCGGGCGTGTAATTTCAATTACAGAAATTTGCGGGTTCTTAAGACCAAAGTCACTTTCTAGTACTTTGGTAAGATCTCTGATACCGCTGCCCTTTCTACCTATGACAATACCTGGCCTTGTCACATGCAGGCCCACTCTAGTGCCAGTGGGGGTTTTTTGAATATCAACACCTGAAAAGCCAGCTTCTTTTATTGCAACTTTGAGATAATCTTTCAAAAGCATGAGTTTGTAGCTGTCTTGAATTACATTTTTTACCGATGACATGTCAAATCTCCTGAGCTACAAGCTCTACATGCGTCAGAATGTTTACTTTTGGAGTTGCCCTGCCCTGTGCACGAGGGGTAAACCTTTCGAGTTTTCTCCCCTTGTGAACTGTTGCATTGATTATTTTTAATCTATCAAGATCCATTCCACGATATTCAGCATTTGATTCCAAGTTGTCAAGAAGTCTGACAAATTCTGTTGCGGCTTTTTTCGGATATCTGCCAGACATAACTCCCGTATCAGCTTTGTGCCCCATTTCATTGTTATAGCGCTTAAATGGTACAGCCCGTTCAAGATTGATGACAGACTGCAAGTAACTCCTTGCTTTTTCTATTGACATTCCTTTAATTTTAACAGCGATTTCGCGCGCATGTTTGTGAGATATTGTCTTCTCTCTTAGTGCAGCGCGAACATGTCGTGTTTTGTCATAATTTTGAAAAGAATAACCAAAATGCATATGAATCACTTTAATGGAACATACAGACTAGACCTTGATGCTCCTACACCAGGTGCTCCGTGAATTACACGCTTGTTAGTCATTGCAAATTCACCAAGATAATGACCTACCATGTCAGGTTTTATATCTACAGGTAGAAACTCCTTACCTGAAAATACATTGATGTTTAATCCCACCATGTAGGGCAAAACTATTACGTCTCGGAGATGAGTTTTAATTGGCGTCTTGAGTTTCCCTGCCTTTGCAAGTTTTATCTCCTCAAGCAATTTTCTTTTAGAATCGGTAATTCCTCTTGTCAGTGACCTTCTCGCACGAGCAGGTAGAAGTTCGAATAACTTTTCAAGTGACAGACCCTGTAGTTCCTCTATTGACAGTCCCCTGTATTTGAATTCTTTAACCAATAGTCTTCACCTTTGTCTGAGTTGGTTCACGAAGGACCATATTATAGCATTCCTATCTTAGTTGCAAGGTCTCTTGCTTTTTCTATTGTTTCAAATTTTACAAAAGCCTTTTTCCCATATACTGTTCTGCATATGTTTATTCCTATAGGCGTCTCGTTGTAAAGCACTTTTACTGCTTCTGCTATCTTTGGTTTTGTAGTGTTTTCTCGCACTAGAAAACAGATTCTACTTTCATTTTCAACTAGAGAAAATGTCTTTTCAGTCACATATGGTTTGAGTATGATATGTGTTGCTTCCTCGATATTCATTTTATTGCCACCATTAATTCAAGATGTGGTGATTTTATCTTACCAATCTCGTCTATTGCTCCCTTTGAGTATACTGTTAATCTTATTGGCGTTGCCCCAGGTGCTAAATCAATGACGCTTAGGTTTTTGACTTCTACAACATCTACACCTAGTATTGAGCCGCAGGCTTTTGAGAGATTTTTCGCATCTTTGACTACAAATAGTACGCTTTTTCCAACTTTTGTACTTCTACCGCGTAATCGAGGTTTTCCAGAACGTCGCTTTATCCTGTCCTCAAGCCTTGCGACATCCTGTGACAGATGTAATGAATCCAAGATCTTGTAGATCTCTTTTGATTTTGATACGGACTCTACCTGATCAGATAGTATAATTGGAAATGACTCTATTTTGTCTACTTCATGTCCTCTAAGCTTTACAAGCGACGCGGATGAAGTTGCTGCAATTGCAGAACATAACGCAAGTTTGTTTTCTTTTTTGTTCAATAATTTGTATATGACTCGTTCAACAACAGGTGGGTGTGCTTGTCTACCCTTTCGAACCATGGCAACTCCTCCTCCCTGACCTTGTCTTCCACCACCACCGCCGTGCATACGTGCAACTCTTGCCGCATGATGTCCTGTTGGAGGGCTGTTGGATTCTGCCACTACATCCATACCAGCATTTGGGTATCTTCCTTGTCTTTGAAAACCGTGAGACTCTAGATGTACATACGCTTTGTGAATCAGATCATTTCTTACTGGCGTAGAAAATACCAATGGCAGTTCTACTTCGTCGTCTTTTGATCCAGAGAGTGAAAGGATTTGAGCTTTCATATCATAATCTCCAAAATTTTTGGTTGATTTACTTTTGTTATTCTTGGTCTTATTGGAGCGCGAAGCTTTACCATTCTACTATAAGTTCCTGGAATTGACCCACGTAATATTACATAATCACCTTTTATTACACCAAAATGCTTGAAGCCACCAGATGTGTTGATTTTAAATTCTTCATTTTCAGAATTTCCCATTATCATTATTCTGTTGTTATATTGTATTCTCTGGTGAAAGCCTCGCTGGCCAGCTCTTGGGACAGTATACATAATTGTTGCAGGGCTAATAGGACCAAGAGTACCAAGTGCTCTAACGCTCTTTCTTGATTTGTGTTGTTTCTTTTTGACTCCCCATCTGGCAATCGGACCTTCAAAGCCCTTACCTTTTGTTATTGCAGCAACATCAACCTCTGCACCCTTTTGGAATACTTGATCAATTTTTACCTCTTTGCCCAAGAGTTCCTTGAGAAATGCGAATTGTTTTTGTATGTCTCCACCTTTTACAGCAATTTCAAATACAAATGGTTTCTTTTGTTCAAGGCCTGCACGACTTGGCGTTATAGACGTAATGGCATAAAGTTCATCAATACTGCCAAGTATTTTTTCTGCTTTTCCAAGACTATTTTCGTCATATTTTGTCCTAAATAACCTAGCCAGTTCTTTTGGCAAGTCCTTTGCATAAATGTCAAATGTAGAATCTAGACCGTATCTATCCTTTGAGTATCCTCTAATTCCTATGATCACCATGGGAGGCGTGACAACGATAGTTCCAAGGCTTACAAGTTGTTTGCCAAAGTTAGGAGTTTTTTCCCTGTCGTCTATGCTTGCAATACGCATACAGGCAGCCTTGAATCCAGCATGGCCCTGCAGTTTTGGCTGATCAGAGTGTAGTTCAGGCCAAGTTCGTATTCTTGCCTCCATGCTCTTCGCTCTAGACCTTGGCAAATATGCAAGGCTTCCTCTCCTTGGCTGACTATGCTTCCTATGGCCCATTGATAAACGCTAAATGTCGAGCACCCCATTATAAGTCTATTATTAGAAAAGATGAGTTGATGTTATTTTTTTGGAAAATTTTAAGTTTTTATAAAAAATGCATAAGATACCTTGCAATAACCAGACTTCCAATAATAATTCCTGTTATTCCCGCCATAATTGCAATCATGAAAAATCTTTTGTCTTTTAACATCAGAGATCCAAACCACAATTTCAATATTAAACTAGTTACGTGATAATACGTTTAAGATCGCAAGAGTTCCAAGTATTGCCTCTTCTAGTCTTACTGTCTCTGTTGCTTGATCTGGAAAAAAATTTAAGATCTGAGATTTGGAAACATTTACCAGAGATTTACCTAGGATTTCATATACACCTCTTTTTGGCGAGCCAAACACTATGAGTACTTTGGAATCTGAGATCTCTTGAAAGTATTTTTGTGTTTTATGAATGGATTTTCCTTTTCGCGATGTAAGTAGGATAAATGAATCCCATGCGGAAAGAACACTAGTTAGGCTTGATGCTTCTTTTACTTCATAGCCCCAATATTGTTTTACCTCGTCACGTTGTATTTGTTTTATTGAAAAATTTGGAAAGCCTTCTTTGAATTGGACTATGATTCTTTTTCCTTCCTGTTCTTGTCCATGATATGGGATGAATTGTTCAAGGCCGACATCAACATACTTTTGTCCCCTAGCAAAGACAACAATACCATCGCGAATATCACCCTGCTTGATCTTTTTTGGATCTGCAGTTTGCGTATGAGATGGAATTTTAAGAGGACTCAGGCTTCCTGCAAACCTAAGATCGTCTATCTTTTGGTACATCTTTCTGCGTAGGTATTGAGGGGTTTCAAGAAATCGTAGTGTAGTACGCAGAAGGGATCTGTCGCGGTCATTACCATCTGCCTCATGATAAAGATAGATTGTATTTACTTGAAATATTGAACAGGCACGGGCAATCTGAGATATCTTTAATGCTTTTCCCACCTGAGACGGCTCTTCAATTAGCGACGAATCTGGAATGGCTATTGAAATTTTCAATACTGCAACTAATTGATAGTGTTATAAAATATTAGATGTTATTTTTGCTGCCTTTTTGCAAAGTTCTCTTTGGCTTTGATAGCATATCTTTCAATATCTTTTTCTTGTGTTCGCGTCATGACTTTGGCGTCATTTAGAATCTGTGCCATTTTAATATGTTTGACTCCTTCTTTTTCTTCGCTGACAAGATAGATAGATTCTATTGCGATCGCTGCGGCATCTTCAAGTGACATGTCCTTTTTGTAATATTTTTCAAGATATTCTGTTACCTGATCTGATCCTGCTCCTATTGCTACAGCATCATATGAGATGTAAGTTCCACTTGGATCTGTTAGGAAGATCGTGCTTCCACTTTTATCAATGCCGGCAATTATCAATGCAACACCAAATGGTCGCACTCCTGCATATTGCGTAAATTGTTGGCATTGATCAGCAAGATGCTTTGCAACAGACTCAACCTCGATTGGTTCATCGTATATCATCCTGTTACTTTGTGAAAAGAATCGTGCATTGTCAACTTGCGATCTCGCATCAGGAATATAGCCGGCCGCTGCCACTCCTATGTGATCGTCAACTTGGAATATTTTTTGAGTAATATCTGAATTTTGTAACTTTCTTGGCTTTTCTTCTACTGCCAAAATGATGCCATCTTTGCTTTTTACTCCTATTGCAAGCGTTCCACGCCTAACGGTTTCTATAGCGTATTCAACTTGGTAAAGCCTGCCATCCGGCGAAAATACAGTAATTGCTCTGTCATAACCTGCTGCTGCTGGAAGCATTTCAAAATTCCTACCTTTGAAGGTTTAATTTAAGTTTATACAAGCAACAGATCATGCGTTTTGAGATCTCTTTCTTCGGTCATGAAAACATAAGATCACTTCATCCAAAAACAATTGAGATAACAACAGAGCCACACCTTACGACAAATGGAGATTGTATCATAGGAGTGCAAGCAAGTTCTGGCTGCAACGACTTGCCAGAGAAAATGAAAATGCTTTTGCAAAATTCAAAATCGACCGTCAACTGCACCATTCTGGTAAAAGACCTTACATTCAAAGTAAAGGGTCAAGGAAACGATAAGCTTACCCTTACAAATCCTCATGATATTGTAATTAGAAAAAGCGCTTTTACCTGTCCTAGAACAATGGCCACCAACTGTGATGTTGCATCTGATGCCATACCAAGACAGATGATAAAGACATTGCAAAATCCTGACACTACAGGAATCTTTTCAATAGAGGTTACCTGATCATTTTTGAATTATGGAACCGTTTTCTTCAAACACTTTTGCCATCGCTCGGTTTATAATCTCAACCAAGATGTATTCTTCGTAATGTGGATCCAAACTATTCTTCGAAGTTTTCTTCTTCATTTTTGAACCCGCAGTCTGGGCAATGTTTTTAATTACTTTTTCTAGTTTGACAGATGTATCAACAATTGTTTTAGAAAATTCGCTTTCAAAGTTTGGCGGAAGTTTGTGACCCAGAACCCTCACCGATGTTCCATAATATTTCAAAACTGCACCGCGGACTTCTTCCATCTTTACAATTTCAACAAGGCCCGCATCTTTTAACACGTCCAGGTGATGCCTTATTGTGGTGGTTGCTTTTTTGCACCCTTCCTTATGCAGTTCCACAACAATCTGATCTGTTGATAATTGTTTGTGGTACAATATTTGCAGGATCTTAACCCTGGCGTCGTCATCAAGTGCTTTTGCTTGGGAAGCGCTCGTGGCAAGTATTTTGTTTATTTTGATTTCTTTTTGTAGTAGAGTTGACATTTCCTAATTTCAGTTTTAATACAACCTAAAAGATCCCAAGATCATATTTTTTTGTCCATTACGTGATTTTTTTTCACGTTACGATTATAGTAAAAAAGATTCTAATTTCTTCTTTACAATACGATATATGTAATTGCATAACCATTTCATTCATATCATTATAATGTAGATATTACCATTACTAGATATATGATAATGTTACCATAAAACCAAAATTAGAAAATTTTTTTAGATTTTTGGGAAAAAGATTCCTTGGAGTAGAAAATACGGAAGGATTGGTAGGATTTGCGGTTATGGTCTAGAACAAAATTCGAGTCAAAGGCGAGTTCCAGTAATGCGCGCGTATGATGCGAGGTATCGGGATGACATTTCGTTGCACAGATCCTGTGGAAGTTGCGGTGCAATAGGCTCTTTTCCTTGGTTTCTTTCATCCTCAAATTTTTGTTGGAGTCCACGAGCTGCAAGCCAGTCTCGAAGCAATTGTTTATCATAGCTCTCTTGGATCTTCCCTATAGCATACGACTCTTTTGGCCACATGCGATATTCATCAGGCCCAATAGAGTCTCCCAAGACTATCTCGCTGCCTAGCCTTCCAAACTCCAGCTTTACATCTGCAAGAATGAATCCCGCATCGTTGGCTGTTTTTGACATTTGTTGATAAATTTCGAGCGATGTTTTTTCTAACCAGGCATATTCGTCTGCGCTTGCAAGGTTCATGCGCAACACATCTTCTTTGGTTATTGAAATGTCGTGGGTCTCGGATTTTGTAGTTGGATCAAAGATTGGTTTTAAGAGCTTAGCAGCGATTCTTGTATCTGTTCCATCTGGAATTGTGACTTGACCGTCTTTCCATCTTTGAACAAGACTGCCGTAAAAATATCCGCGAACCACACATTCAATTGGAATCATCTGCATTTTTTTAACTATAATCTTGTCCTTTGCCTCCGTCCTGAGGTAATGATTCTTGACTGGCAGTTTGTTGAACCAGAATTCGGCAAATCTGCAAAGGATCTCTCCTTTTCTTGGTATAGGTGTTGGGAATCTGACATCAAATGCAGATACTCTGTCTGTGAAATGAAAAAGTATGCTGTGATCATCAACTTCGTATATGTCCTTGACCTTGCCTGAGCGTAAAAACTTCAATCAGACGCCATTAGACCAGATTGGGATTTAAATTGATGCGCTTGAGATGAAAGCTGAGATTTAGTAACTTTACTGTTGGTGGGTTATTTTTTGCCCTGACCTAGGATCACAGATAGTGTGGCGGTAGATATAACATGTGGTACTTTGCGGATCTCTTTTGTGATTATCTTCTCGATCTGAGATATGGTCGGGGCCTGAACCTTGACAAAGATATCATACTGTCCATACGTGCCTGTTACTTCCTTTACCCCATCAATTTTCAGGATTTCGTTTAGCACGTCCATTTCATGACCCATCCTGCTTTTTACAAGAACAAATGCCAGTTCCAATTTATTCTCCCTTGATCTCTTCTCGGCTCTTAAACGTAGGTTTTATTCCCAGTGTGGAATAATCTCCGGAATAACATGTAAAACACATCGAATTATGATCCATTCCTACTGCATCTGCAAGATTCTTAGAGTCGTTGTAACCAAGAAAATCTGCGCCAATTAGCTGCCTGACCTTTTCTGTAATTTCTTCTTCAGTATGATCTTTTCCATCATTCAAAAATGTAACTAGCTCGTCTTGGGATGGAAAATCAATTCCAGCATAACATGGGAACTTGATTGGTGGATATGTAATCACCATACTGATTTTTCTGGCACCGGCTCTCCTTAGTGCTTTGATAATTGCTTTTGAGCTTGTGCCCCGTACAAGACTATCGTCAACTACTACAACATGTTTACCGTTAATCACCTGGGTGATTGGTATAATCCAGCGATTGATCTCAACTCTGTCGCTTTGATGTGGTTCAATAAAACTGCGCAACGGCCCTTTCCTACTGTATCTATCCTTGAGAAGCCCTTCCTCAAATGGAATACCAAGTTCTTGGGCATAGCCAAGTGCTGCAGGTCTGGCAGAGTCAGGGACTGGAACAACAATGTCGGCATCCTTTATTGGATATTTTTTTGCCAGAAATTGGCCAATTCTCTTTCTTGACACATAGATGTTGGAGCCTTCCATAACACTAGACGGATGCGCAAAATATGTAAACTCAAACGAGCAGTGGGCTGGTTTTTTTTCTTCAGAGAACATCTCAGATTCCAGACCTGCACTGCTTATTTTTACAAGTTCACCAGGCTTTACGTCCCTTACAAGTTGCGCTCCCACTGCAGAGAGCGCAACAGACTCTGATGCTACAATATACGAGTTGTTGTCTTTTCTGTGTCCTATGACCATAGGCCTGAATCCTCTAGGGTCTCTTGCTGCATATACGGCGTTATCATCAGATACAAAAGTAAAGCAAAATGAGCCAATCATCTCATTTTTTAAAATAGAGAGAGCACTTCCTAGCTTGCCGTTTTCAGACATGAGTGAAACAAGTCTTTGTGCAGCAACAAGTGTATCACTTGCATTTTGTGGCGTAAATGTGCATCCCCCCACCATTCCAGCAAGCTCTTCTACATTAGAAATAGTTCCATTATGTGCAATACACAAATCTCGTACCTTTAAGGGCTGGGCGTTTTCTAGATTACTTTTACCTATTGTAGAATACCTTACATGCCCAATTGCTGCAGGCGAAGCATAATCTCTGGTGATCTTGTCAAACTCAGATACAGCAGAAGATACAAGGCCAAGTTGTTTATGTGGTTGTTTTTTCGGAACTGCAACGCCCCAAGCTTCTTGTCCTCTATGTTGCAGAGCCCGCAGTGCATCTATTACCATCGGAATTACGTTTGTGCCTTCCAAGCTAAAGACTCCAACTACACCACAGTTTTCTTTAACCATGACTTACCAACAGCCCCAACGAGTTTAACCATTTTTCTTGTGCTTTATCAATCCTTACACTTGCGACCATCTTACTCTTGTTCTTAAATGAAATCGCTTTGCCCGAAAACTTGCCTATTATTTCGTGTTGCACTTTGTTTTGCTCAAGTAATGATTTTACATTTTTTATCTTTGAAGGATCTACTATTAACAAGAATCTTGAATGAGACTCTGAAAAGAGAACTTCGTCCTCTCTGAGCTTCTCAGACGGAACCTTGTCCAGTGATACTAGACAGCCAATCTCGTTTGTAATACAAAGTTCTGACAGTGATACTCCAAGCCCCCCTTTTGAGCAGTCATGCACTGCCTTTGTCAGATTTCGGTGGATTATCTCAAGTACTGTTCTCTGAATTGTTTTTGAAGATTTCATGTCTACCGTAGGACATCGTCCTCCAGTGATTTCATGGACATATTCATAATACTCGGAGCCTCCAAGCTCGTCTTTTGTCACTCCCACAAGCACAATGAGGTCGTTTCTTTTTGCTTTCATAGGTATCAGCGGTTTGCCTTCAATTAGGCCTAGCACCCCAATCAGTGGCGTTGGTTTTATCGGTCCGTCATTGGTTTCATTGTATAAGCTAACCTTTCCTCCCACACATGGAATATCAAAGTATTTTGCATATTCTGTTATACCCTCAACTGATTCCTTGAATGTCCAGAAGATTTCTGGATCTTCTGGGTTTCCGAATTGAAGATGGTCAACCATTCCAATCGGAGTTGCACCAGTACATATCACATTCCTGCATGCTTCATCAAAGCATCCAATCACACCTTGCCTTGGATTAATGTAACAGTGTTTTGAGTTACCATCTATCTTCACTGACAGGAATTTTCCGTTGTCAAGCCTTAGAACAGATGCGTCCTGTCCTGGCTTGATGACTGTTCTGATACCAACCTCGTGATCATATTGAGTGTAGACCCAGAGCTTACTTGCAATATTTGGATTTGACAGCATCGTTAGCAGTATGTGTGACAAATTTGGAACCTTGGGTTTTTTAATGGTGCTGATATTTTCAAGGTATTTTGGTTTGGATGACGTCCTGTCAAGAAGCGGTGCATTTGCAACCACATTGCTTGGTAGATTGGCTACAATCTCTTTTTGAGATTTTATTTGCATCATAGAATTGTTGGTAACTTGTCCCACTATTGAATATGGGACGTGTAGCTTTTCACAAATGTCTTTGAGTGTTTGTAGCTTTTCAGAAGACGTGATTACCAGCATCCTTTCTTGAGACTCAGATACCATCAGTTCTGTAGGAGACATGTTCTGTTCTCTTTTGTGAATAAGTGATACATCAAGATCTATTCCAACTGACAAGGCATCTGCTGTCTCAGAGATTGCACAAGATAATCCTCCTCCTCCTAAATCTTTCATTGCTTTGATGCACTGTTGATTTCGTGCTTCAAGTATTGCCTCAATTACTAGTTTTTCTATAAACGGATCTGGGATTTGTACCGCAGAACGATTTTCTGATTCTAGTTTGTCAGATGCAAACTGAGAACCTCCTATTCCGTCTCTTCCCGTAGAGCCTCCAAGTAATACTATCCAATCATCTGGATCTGCTCTGTTTTGTACAAGCCTTTCTTTTTTCCCAAACCCAACAGAAGCAACATCCACTAGTGCATAATTGGTAAAACATTTGTCAAACTCTATCTCTCCTCCAACCGTAGGAATCCCCAAGCAATTTCCATAATCGGCTATGCCTCTTACGGCATTTTTGAAGAGCCATCTTGCATGTGTGTCTTTTTCAATATTGCCAAACCTAAGACCGTCCAATATTGCAATTGGTCTTGTTCCGGCAGACAGTATATCGCGTATTACTCCCCCTACCCCTGTTGCCGCCCCGCCATATGGTTCCACTGCAGAAGGATGATTATGGCTCTCGATGTGTACTGTAACAACATATCCGTCGCCTACGTCCAAGACACCTGAATCGTATCCTGGCCCTGATATGACACGTTTTCCCTCGCGTGGAAGAATTTTGAGGTGTTTTTTTGATGACTTGTAAGAACAGTGTTCTGACCATTCGGCTGCAACTATTTGCAACTCCACAGAATTTGGTTCTCTGCCTATCTTCTTTTGAAGATAGTCAAGCTCCTGTGGAGTCAGACTCATGCAGTTACACCCAAAGTCTCAAGCAGCGATTTGAAGATCATGGATGCCGGTTTTGCATCTCTTGGATTGATTATCTGTTCTGCGGATCTTTCAGGATGTGGCATCATGCCAACCACATTTCCTTCCTTATTACATATTCCCGCTATCTTCATCGTGGCGCCATTGACATCTTCTGCATAAGTGAAAACTATTTGGTTGTTCTTCTTTAAGAGACGTAGCGTTTCCTTATCAGCATAGTAACGCCCTTCCCCATTTGCAATAGCAATTGGGATCTTTTGGTTTAGTTTGAATTTGTTTGTAAACGGTGTCTTGTTGTTTTTTACAATAATCTCAGTCCATTTGCAGATATAGCTGAGGGATGTATTTTTCAAAAGTGCTCCTGGCAGAAGACCAGATTCTACCAATATCTGAAAGCCATTACAAACTCCTAGGATAGGGATTCCTTTTTCTGCCATCTTTCTTACAGATACAATAGCTGGGCTATGGGCAGCTATCACTCCTGCCCGTAGCCTATCACCATATGAAAAGCCTCCAGGTAATACAATTGCATCTATATTATTTGGTAGTTCGTCAGTGTGCCATACCAGCTGTGATTGTAAATGAAATACATCAGTTAGGACATGATGCATGTCACGATCGCAATTACTTCCGGGAAAAACAATTACTGCAACCCTCACAAGCACCCCTTATTTGCCAGCAATATTAAATCGAATCGAAAAAATTCAATCAAAAGATCTTTTGGGAATTATTGCCAAGATCCTGATCGGATAACATTGTCAGATTTAGAACTAGTAACCAGATGCTACAATAGCCAAAACCTCGGTGCATATTGTGCCTAAAATACCATTTAATTACACTAAAGACTTTCAAGAGGAGATGTTAAGGCTTGGACGTCCTCCACCTGCTACAACCATCCTGATAATCATCAATAGTTTAGTCTTTGCATATGGCATGCTAAGCCAATCGCAAAACTCTATCATTGCTCAGTATGGCTTTGTTCCAAACGAGCTCTTCCACTCTGATTATCCTCTGTCTGACAGCCTTATGAGGATGTTTACCTCAATGTTCATTCATGCCAATATAGCGCACATAGCGTTTAACATGTTTGCGCTTGCCTACATGGGAGGCTTTGCCGAGCGATCTATTGGAGTTCCGAGATTTGTTGCACTTTACATAGTTGCCGGTCTTGGCGGAGCGCTTCTTCATGGGATTGTTGCATCATACATTTTGTCAAATGGTAACAGCATACTTATTGGCGCGTCAGGTGCAATCTCGGGTGTTCTTGGAATAGCAGCTGCACTTGGAGACATTAGAGGATATTATTGGCTTGCAATCCAAATTTTGTATGTCTTTATTGGATCTTTTGCGTCTCTTTCAATAGCATTCATGGCACATGTTGGAGGATTTGTCACAGGATTGTTCTTGACAAAAGTAATGATAGAGATGGAACGAAGAAAAAGAAGTTGGCAGTCTGACTCTTTTTACACATGACCAGAAAGTTTTGTTATGTGGGGTACGAAACTGCGGAGGCACCGTTTGGTAGGAAGATACACTCCGCAATCTCTTGTCCGTCATTATCAGATTCACATAATTAAAAAGGGCGTATACGGAGCAAATAACTGCAAACTTTGTATTTTTTTATTAATTGATTCAGGATTGGCGAAATTTTACAATAATACTAACTCTATTTTCATAGATGAACAAATCGTTTTTATTCTAATACCCGTTGGTACTAGCTATGGGCTTAGTTCGGGATATCATGGTTCATAACGTTGTTACCATTGAACATGACAAGACAGCAAAAGATGTTGCGATGCTCATGGCTGAAAAAGGCATTAGTTCTCTTGTAGTTGTAAAAGAAGGAAACCCCATAGGTTTGGTTACGGAAAGGGATCTTGCACGTAAGGTCTCAAGTACTGATAAGAAAAGCTCTGAAGTTCCACTTGCAGAGATAATGTCTGCAAACTTTAGGTGGGTAGAGCCCATGACTCCAATTGAGGATGCTGTTCAAAAGATGACGAATAAAAATATACGAAGACTTCTTGTCTTGGACAATGGAAAACTCGTAGGTATCATAACGGAGACTGATCTGGCCAAATACCTTCGCAGTAAGCTCCTCATAGACGGAACCATGGATGATGTTACTGCTCTGAACAGAAAGGTTGTAAAAAGCAGCTAGGCACTAAAGGTCTCAACTGACACTGTACTTACCAGCGGATTATATAGTCTGAATTCGTGGCACAAATTCATGATCTCTTTTTCTGCCAGTTCCTTGTTTTTTGCCTCTATGCTAAATTTTAGCATCTTGGCAGACCGTATCTTCTTGACTGGAATCTTTTTGTCTTTTAGTACAAGGTCGTTTAATATGGTATCACCCTCTGGATCAACTATCTCAGGTTTATTTTCTATTGTAACCTTGACCAAAAAAGAAGGCATGAAAAATGTACAAGACACAATTAATTTAAGCCTTGAGCAAAGGCAAGATG
>JASHOW010000054.1 GCA_030038445.1 Nitrosopumilaceae archaeon | reverse complement strand
TTCAAAAAAATTAGGAATAAACACATCCGTATTGTACAGTAGAATCAAAAGGCTCATGAAAAAGAAACTGATAAAAAAGTTTACAATAATGGTGGATGAGTCTCTCATAGGAATCGGTGTACGTGCTACAATGGGAATTAACAGAGATCCAAAACAGAAGGACATGATTCACAAAGCACTCATGAAAACACCTGAAGTTATAGAAATATCCGAAGTCACAGGCAGGTTTGATATTTTGATAACCCTTAGAGCTAAAAATCTTGAAGAACTACACACTGTAGCGATTGAAAAAATTGGAAAGATAGAGGGAATACAAAATACTGAAACCTTTGTAGAACTCCAAAGAACGGACAAAGATCCTGTATATTCTGTATCTGAATAATCTTACTTGAATTTATCGTCCCATTTGCCTGAGGCTATCTCTGCAGTCACTTCTTTGGGGTTCTTTCCATCCACCTTTATTCCAAGAGACAAACACGTACCTATGACTTCCTTTGCGGCGGCTTTAAAGTCCATGGCATAGGAAGAATCAAGTTTTAATTTTGCAACCTTTACTGCAGAATCTATAGTAATCTCTCCTACCCATGTGGCGCCTGATGTACCTGATCCTTTTTGAAGACCTGCCTCTTTTAAAATGAGAGCAGCTGCAGAAGGAATTCCTACCTCGACTGTCCATTGTTTAGTTTTCTTGTCTACGGTGACAGTAACAGGAACTTTCATTCCTTCAAAGTCCTTTGTTTTTTCGTTGATGGCATTGACTATCTGCAAGATGTTCACACCTAGAGGTCCTAATGTTGGACCTAATGGAGGACCAGCGCTTGCTTGCCCGCCTGTCACAAGTGCAGAAACAGTTTGAACGTCTGCCATGATTTGTTTTTCCTTTTTACTGTAAATTTAATCCTTGCTACTGTGACGACGGCTTTAGATAATTTGCGTCTACTGTTACTGGTAACTGATATGGCGCATCAAGCAAAATCACAGTAGCTTCTTCCTTATCATGTTCAACTCTAGTAATTGTGGCTTTCATACCTTTGAAAGGACCTCCGATTATCTCGACCACCTGATCAACAGAGAGCTCTGACACCGTGGATTTTTTCACAAGGTAACCCTCGATATCCTTGAATTGTAGTTCGCCTCTAAGTTGTCCTCTGATGTGTCTCATTCCTTGTAATGCATCAAATGCAGCATTTGCGTCAATTGCTTCTATCACAACATATCCCTTTAGGTTCTCTAATAGCAAGACAGATTGTATGTTTAGTTTTTTTAGTTTGATTCGGTTTTCCAAGAGTCCAAGTACAACCTTTTCTTGACCTCCAGTGGTTCTGACTGCAAAAAAATGTGATTTTATTTCTTGCGTCATTCTATCTGTGCCCTAAATTGATTACTGCAAATGTAAATTGTATTATAAAACCGATACCACCTATAGTGCCCATTCCTAGAACTACCAATCGTAAGTGTTGCATATAGTCATCCTTATCTGATTTTCTTGCAAGCTTGATGGTGTTTGCCATATCCTTTAGCATTTGTCTTGGATTTACCATTGGAGAATGTTAGTGAGGTGTACTTATAATTCTTGTTTCGTATATTGAATACATTAACGCTGTCTAATGATTTCATTTTAATAGTCTATTTTTGATTCTTATTTTCATGCAATTACTCGTAGCATATCAATCAGATCCTGCAGGTTCTAACATGGCATCTTACATAATGCAAGATATGGATAAACAAGAAGACATACACCGAGGCAAAAATTTTGATCTTGTCGTAATTCCCACACCAGCAATATCTGCTGACTGGATTGAAGAAAAATATCAATACGACGGCTATGTGTTTCTGTCAAAACATGCATCTGAGAGCGGCACTCTTGCACTTACTTGTCATAGTACCGGGAATTTCTCCGAGGCACTGTATGGGGGATTCCAACGTCAAGTTGCTATCCCGCATCCGCATCTTCAAAAATCCTATATGAAACACCTGTGGACGAAAAGAGATAACTTCTCAAAATTTGAAATTACTATAGAGGCTACTCATCATGGTCCAACTGCCTTGAATAAACCAACCTTATTCATTGAAATTGGTACCACTCAAAAAGAATGGACCGATAAGAGTCTATGCGAGAATGTAGCTAAAATAGTGACAGAAGAAATCTCTAAAGAACCTCAAAAGCATAAAGTAGCAATATGCTTTGGTGGCACGCACTATCCAGAGAAATTCAATAGAGTATTGATAGAAGGTGAGTTTGCTCTTGGAACCATCGTGCCAAAACATGCATTAGATAATCTAGATGATGCTCTTTTTTCACACATATTGGATAGAAACAAAGAAGCTAAATACGCACTTGTGGATTGGAGTAGTCTTGGTAAAAATAAACAAAAAGTAGTAAGTCTTATAGAATCTACGGATCTAGAGATGATTAAAGTTTGAATCTTGAAGAAAAAGTATACAAAAAGCTAATGGAAGTTCCAAAAGGTGAGGTCACAACCTATGGCGAACTTGCAAAGGCAGTTGGGCTAAAAAATGGGCAGAGAATGATTGGAAGAATCATGAACAAGAACCCTTATCCAGTGATAGTTCCATGCCATAGAGTTATCATGTCAAGTGGTAAAGTAGGAGGATATGCATGGGGTGAGAAAATCAAATCTAACATGCTTGCAAAAGAAGGCATACAAATTAAAAATGGTAAAATTGCTGATCTTAAAATAATTCACAGGTTTTGAATCTATTTCTTAGAGCGAACTTCTTCTATTAAGCTTCTCAGGTGAGCCAAGTTTCTTACTTGATTTCCACTTACCTGTTTGTATAATTTCCAGTACGATTCATTTGCAATTTCTTTTCTTGATTTGGATACCTTAAGCTGATGGCGCATTGCCCTGATTCTCCTGACGTAAACTTCTTTCTTTCCAACTCTTGCTCCCTTCCTACCCTTCTTTGATCCTTGTTTTTTACTGCGTTTACCATGTTGAGCCTTTTTGAAGTGTGCCCTTCCTTTGGAGGTGCCTCTGATAGGCCTGACCTCTATGACATTTGCAGTTATCAAACTTCGTATGTTGTCACGAGTAATGGCATCAGTTACATCATCTAGATAATCTGGGTCAAACTTTACTCTATCTGCACCTACTCCAAGAATTCTGGAGACCAGTCGTCTCTTTGCTTTAAGATTTACTACCACTTGCTGACACTCTCGCATTAAACACTTTGAAGTTCATCTCTTTTGCCTTGGCAATGATCTCAAGTCTCTTCTTCTTTCCTACGTCATGGCCAAACCTAACACCATCAGTTTTAGGATCAAGTTTTTCTAAATCTTTCAAGTTGTAAACTAAATTATCAGTATAACCAGACGGATGAAGTCCTCGCGAGACCTTGGGTCCGCCATAACCTACCTTTACAAGGGATGGCCAGCCCTTCTTTTGCTTTCGCTGATGATTGTCTATTCCTTTTGGTTTTCTCCATGATTTGGAAAGCCTTGCATATCTCCAACTTTCCTGTCTTACAAAGTCAGGCTTGTGTTGCAACACTTTTTTCCTAAGTTCTAGAGCTTCCTTATTGATTGGCATGTAAAGATCTCTGCTTGAATTTTACAATAAATACGTTTCTTGATAAAAGCATGCGTGATCCGAAGAGATAATAAGGAAATTCCAACGAACCGGTTTATCCGATGATTGAGGATTTGGAGCCAGCCAGTACTCGTCTACTTGTATCTCAGTTGGAACACATTGGTATCAAACCTGGAAAGATACAACGAAACTTGCAAGTCCAGAACTTGGTAGATCTTGTAGTAGAAAAAAATGAGGGGTTGTTGACTGCAAATAGCTCAATATCTGTCAAAACTGGTAAATATACAGGCCGATCTCCTGACGACCGATTCATAGTAGATGATGAACAAACTCACAGTACAGTAGACTGGGGAAAGATAAATCACCCGTTCCCAGAGGATAAATTTGATAAACTCTTTGAAAAGATGAAAAGACATCTGGAAGGCAAGGAAATATTCATTTTTGATGGATTTGTAGGTGCAGATCCAGAACATCGATTACCGATCAGAATAGTTACTGACCATGCATGGCAAAATTTGTTTGTTAGACAGTTATTTATACGACCATCTGCTGCAGAGCTTGAATCGCATCGTCCAGAATATACACTTCTTTCAATAAACGACTTCAAAGCAATCCCAGAAATCGATGGCACTAGGACAGATGTCTTCATCATACTTAATTATACAAAAAAAATTGTGCTCATTGGAGGCACCTCGTACGCAGGAGAAATAAAGAAAGCAATGTTTTCTGTTATGAATTATTCTCTTCCATCCAAAGGCGTTTTCCCAATGCACTGCTCTGCTAATATAGGAAAGAACGGTCAAACGGCTTTGTTTTTTGGACTCTCTGGCACTGGAAAAACAACATTGTCTGCAGATTCCAATAGAATGCTAATAGGGGATGACGAGCATGGTTGGTCCGATAGAGGCGTATTCAATTTTGAAGGTGGATGTTATGCCAAATGCATTAATCTCAATAGAGAGGCAGAGCCCCAAATTTGGGATGCAATAAGATCTGGAACTGTGTTGGAAAATGTAATGGTTGACAAGAAAACAATGATGCCAAACTTCAATGATAGCAGCCTGACAGAGAATACTAGGGCAGCATATCCTCTTGATTACATTCCAGGTGCCATAATACCAAGTTTGGGAGGTAACCCAAATGTCATTATCTTTCTTACAGCTGATGCATTTGGAGTGATGCCTCCAATAGCAAGACTGACAAAAGAGGGTGCGATGTATCATTTTATGTCAGGTTACACAAGTAAGCTTGCTGGAACTGAGAGAGGAATAACAGAACCTAAGGCAACATTTTCAGAATGTTTTGGTGCACCGTTCATGTCAAGGCACGCATCTGTATATGCAAAACTTCTTGGCGAAAAGATAACCGAACACAAAACGACTGTGTATCTTGTTAATACTGGATGGTCAGGCGGTCCATATGGCATAGGCAAAAGGATGAACATTACTCATACAAGAAGAATGGTTACTGCTGCGTTGACAGGAGAACTTGATTCTGTACAATATAGACACGATGACGTATTCAATCTAGATGTACCTGCAGAATGTCCCAGCGTTCCATCTGAAGTATTAAACCCACGTAATACTTGGTCTGAGAAAGATGCGTATGATAACTCTGCAAAGAAACTTGCTCAGATGTTTATAGAAAACTTTAGGAAATTTGGAAACGTTTCAAAGGAAATAGTGGGCGCGGGACCAAAACCCTAGTTCTATCTGCGCCTTGCGGTCCAACCAATTGCCACAATCACTACAATAATTCCTGAGATTATTGCCAACTGCTTTGCAGGTATTCCAATATTCTGAATGTCTAGTATGTTTCTTTGGGATGGTTCATTGATAAATATGGTCTGATACGCCTCATCTGTTTTATTCGAATTTTTTATCTGAGCCAAGATCCAATATTGGCCTTTTTCATAAACGGGAAGAGAACTAGCGCCTTGTGGAGTGATAGAAGTGCTTGTGACTTCGTCTGTACCTGCCTTTATGAGAGAGATCTTTGCATAAGACCATTTGTCTGGATAATCAAGAGAAAAGTAAAGGATACCATTTCTCTGATCTACTAGGATAGTTCCCTTGGTCACATGAATAACTACAGGTACACGATAGCTTGTTTTGGAATAGTTTAGAACAAGAAACCCATCATAATCTCCTTGGTTCTTAGCTTTATCAGAAATCCTAACATTCAGAGTGTCGTTGGATTGGGAATAATCAAAACCTAGGCTAGTTTCATTAGACGAAAATCTTGCTTTCAGCTGAGGTATGATAGATCCATCAAGGGTTTTTAGATGAAGTATTTTTGTTTGAGATTGGTTATCAAAAGATAGGGAAAAGACCAGGCTATGCGGAGTTATTATTAAGTTGGACTCCAACGCCCTTGTGATGTTCAATCGCCCACTTCCAACAGCAGAAATAGGAAAAAGATTTCCATACGCATCAGTAACTGGATCTGTTGTTGTAACAAGTAATGACGCTAGGTCTTTAGGTGATAATCCAGGATATTTCTGTAAAATAATTGCAGCAGCACCAGCAACATGTGGTGCTGCAAAGCTTGTACCGCTTGTAAGATTGTATCCTCCTCCAAGGGTTGTAGAGTTTACAAAGACTCCGGGTGCAACAAGATCTGGTTTTATGTAGAAGGGAGATACTGGTCCTTGAGAGCTAAAAGGTGCCATGAAATCTGGATGGTAAAATATATTCAAACTTCCTGTCGTGTCAGAAGTTAGAGTGGAATTTAGAGCCAATCCATCCTCGTTTGACATTGAAATCACTGGTATTGTTGGAATATAATTTGCAGTCTTGTTTGGTTCTACAAGTTCACCAAAAAATATTCCACTTTCATTATTGAAAACAACTAATGCCTTTGCGCCTAAACTTGCAGCATTTCTTTCTTTTTCGGCAAAATATATCTTCTGTCCCTTTACATTACTGCCCCTCTCTTCAAGCAGTATGGATCCTTTAACATCCACGTTTTGCAGATCCTGAAGTCTTCCATATCCACCATACACTATCCTTCCTTGAATAGGACTTGACAAAACTTCAACCCCGACCATTGGAAGAACTTGATATTGTTTTTCACCTACTTCAAAAGTTGCTACCATACTAGATGTCAGATTGTTGTATGTTGCACCAACAGTAATTGCATTGATGTCTTTGCCTGGACTGCCGATTGTATCACTCTGTGGTCCGCTATTTCCTGCAGCGACAACCACTACAACTCCTTTCTTTACAGCATAATCAATCGCATTGTCAATTTGATCATTTGTCCTGTTAATTCCCAAACTAATGTTTATGACATTGACGCCATCTTGTACCGCTTGTTGGATTGCATCTACTATGTAATCAGATGATACTGCCTCACCAGTTGAGGAGACCTTATAAGAAAGTAGCTTAGATTTGGGAGCTACTCCTGTAAAGTTACCATCTGCGGCAATAATTCCAGCCACTTCTGTGCCATGACCATTAGTATCTAATGGCTTTCCGCCTACGTCTACATAATCGTACCCTCCAATCACCTTTCCAGATTGTCCATAGCCAAAAAGGTCTGGATGGTTATAGTCTATGCCAGTATCTATGATTCCGATCTTGATTCCTTGGCCCTCAAGACCTGCCAGTCTGGCAGTTTGGGCACCAACAAGCTGGATGCTTTTTTGTAGATTATTTGAAATTTCTTGTTCGTTTGATTCTGATACAAACAAAAACATGCAGAAAATAAGAAAGAGTGAAAAAATCAATAATCGATTAATCACAAGTTATCTGAAATCTGACCAGATAAAATGCATTTGCAACCAAAGCCATAAATGGCAAGAGCTGGTGAGAAACTCATGGTAAAATATGAACTTCCAAAGTTATCATACGCATATGATGCGTTAGAGCCACACATAGATGCCAAAACGATGGAAATCCATCACTCAAAACATCATCAGGCATATACTGATGGCTTGAACAAAGCTTTGGAAACTCTAAGTTCTGAACTGCAAAACATGGAGTTGACAAAGTTGCTTGCAAGCTTGGACAAGGTTCCAGAAAGTACTAGAGGTGCTGTGAATTTTCATGGAGGAGGATATGATAATCATTCACTGTTCTGGACCAACATGAAATCAAATGGTGGTGGAAAACCAGGTGGACACCTAGGTGATGCAATTAACGCAACATTTGGCAACTTTGATAGCTTCAAAGAGAAATTTACAAAGGATACAATTGCTATTCAGGGAAGTGGTTGGGGCTGGTTAGCATATAATCCACAAACTAAGAAAACAGAATTTACGACAATGCCTAATCAGACAAGTCCTAGAACAAAGGGTCTTATTCCATTATTGGGATTAGATGTTTGGGAACATGCATACTACCTAAAGTACCAAAATCGTAGAGCTGACTATGTTGGTGCATGGTGGAATGTCATAAACTGGGACGAAGTGGATCAGAGACTGTCAAAGGTAAAAACATAAACCCTTTTTCTTCTTTTTATTTAGTGTGTACTAGTCTTAGACATATCAAATTATTCTATAATGCAATAATATCTCAAAAGATACTATTCTATGACAAATAGATTGTCAGGATGAGATAATTTATTGAAATTATAGTGATGGTAATAAAAAACGAGTTTAAGCGTATTTCAGCTTAAAATCTTCTTT
>JASHOW010000053.1 GCA_030038445.1 Nitrosopumilaceae archaeon | reverse complement strand
CAATTTCCAATATCTGATATCAGTGCAACTGGCAATGTGCCAAGCGACGATGATCGTGCCATGTCTATAGTTGTGCATTTTATAAATATACAAAACGTACCAAGCAACGTAAACTCGGATATAACTATAAACTCATTCCAAAGGCTGGTCGGGTTTGGCCAGACAGTTCAAAACTACAGGATCTCATCACATGTAACCAACGCAGGACCACAGTTTCAACTAGTGGATCTGCCAAGCAAGGACAAGACACAATTTTACCAATTGGTATCGTCGGCAATACTGACTACCGAGGATAATAATGGCCAGACATCGCCAATCTTTGATACCAAGATTGATGTAATTACAGGCGATGGAACCTTGTTGTATACGGTTGAATATGACCAATGCCAAATAGACACATACTGGGTATATGCAGACAGCAACAAGCAAGACTATAGGATTGCCTCAGATGATCAAACTGAGTATAGGGAAGTCACAAATTTTGTATGCGAGGGATATCACCTAGATCTCCCATCCAATAACACGTCTCCTAATTCATACTCCCCGTGAGTACAAGTGCCTATGATTTAACGGAGATAACCTTTCTGCATTCCATGCATTCTATACGGTCATGCTCTCTTTTGATATTGTCAGAGCCGCATCTGACGCAGATTAGTATGTGTCTTCTTGAGCTCTTTACCCCAAAAAAGTTCAAAAGTTCAAGCTTGTTACTTGATGCCATGTTCTGACCGTTTACCAGTTTGTTTTTGCGGAATTTAATCACTAGGTCTGCACTGGAGTGCACTGCAAACACTAAACGCATGCAAAGCACATTCTAGTATCTTTGAAGATAATGCCAAGCCATTACTGTGACAAGTCACTGGCCAAGCTCTTTCATCTTGGCTTCAAGGACGATCAGTCTTCTCTGCGCTACATCAATAGCACGCTTTAGGATATCTATCTCGTCCCTGTTTTGCTTTTCCATCTCGTTTACGCTGTCAAACAAGACCTTGGATTCGGCCGTCATTTCATTGTCTGCCTTGCTTGTCTTATCTGTAAGGCGCTTATATCCTTCCTCTAACTTTGCCAGCCTCTTGTCTGTCTCATCCATCCTTGCCTTTACTGTATCAATCTCGGCATGGATAGATCTTACCTCTTCCTCTATCTTGCTTAGGGAGGGAGCAAGAAATCTCTCTATTCCAGATGGCTTTTGGCCCACGATCTTGCTATGTCTAGTTCCTAGTTAAATCATGCCATGAACAATAAAGTTCCCAAGTGCAGAAAGAGTATTTTTGTAGATAAAAATAAAACAAAATGTCTCGATCTGTAAAAGATCTGCTTGGACAAATTTAGGGTTGTGACATGATTATTGCTTAGCAGACATGATTGATGAATATAAGAAGAAAATTGGCCTAAATTCTGATAGGAAACGCACTGGCATTCTAAATTAAAGTCTCTAAAAGAGAAGGCCTAATGTGTTGAGTTGTTTTGCCACCTCTGCATACAGGATTCCAAAGCCATAGTTAAGAAGAGTATTGATAACATCTGAAGCGTCTTTTGGCCTGAACGTTCTAGCATTATTTCTTGAACTGAATCTCAGTTCAGGTTTGAATAACAAGCAAAAAGTTGGATAGTACCATTTTGCAACATCACCTTCAACCTTCACTATCTCACGTAGTTCATGAGCAGAATCTAGATGTGAATAGACTTTTTCCATAGCTACGATTGCCTTTTTAATCCTCGTCTTGGCCTCGGGATTAGCCTTGAGAGAATAATTCATTCCAGATCTTTGGTTATTGGATATCTGCCAAGCCTTATTGTATTCACTATAGAATTTTTTTGGCTCGGCTACAAACTCCTTGAATAGATTGATCTGTGATTCTATCTTTTGTACTAGAATCCATTTGCGAAGAAATTCCAGTTTCTTGGGATCTCTAAAGGTATCGTACTGGTTTTGCCTGATTAGTGGTTGATGACCTCCAATCTTGTGAAAATAACTATACAACTTGTCACGCTTGTCAAGCATTACAACATTGATGTTAGATTCTGCAAGCCTTTCCAGTGCCTCAGTTGATACGTATCCCTTGCCTTGGATTATGACTTTGTCAAAGGGGCACGCACTTGCTGGTAACTCTAGAGTTTCTTTCTTGTCTGAAAAGGGATCAATACCCTGTGAAAAGACTAGTCTAGAGTTTTGTACTTTGATAGAGAGGCCGTAGCCATGAAGAAATAGGGATTTCATATTAAATCACTATTAGTGTGGTTGTTGCAAAAATATGGATATTATTTGTACACTTAACCAAACCCCAGTAACTCCGTATAACATTAGTAAACACCACCATACAGTTAGAGAGATTACAGTTTTCTTTTTTCTTCTTTCATCTTCTACAGTAAGTACTTCTCGATTGAGCATATTGACATCTTTTAGTTCATTTTTGCTGTAGATTCTCCTAACGAAGAAACCAAACCATGCGCATATTATTACA
Organism: Nitrosopumilaceae archaeon; assembly: GCA_030038445.1. GTDB lineage: Archaea > Thermoproteota > Nitrososphaeria > Nitrososphaerales > Nitrosopumilaceae > Nitrosotalea. The sequence continues at coordinate 413 of JASHOW010000053.1, read as the reverse complement.
AAATATGGGATAAAAGCCAGAGTTAGGTTGCTTATTGGACTTTTGAAAAGATAAATAGCATCTGTAGTAGGAATAATGATCAATATTAGAACCTCCATTGCTTCTACGAAATCCTTGTCAAGTCCTTTTCTTTCTCTAATTGCAAAAATGACTAAACCTATAGCTGAAAATGCTATTGTGCTAGAGAGAATTTGCCAATCTCGATCAAGCTTAGCATATGCTTTTTGACTGAAATTACTAACTAGAAAGAGCGCAATACAAAACCCTATGATGGATAAAATGAGTAATATTTTTTGTTTTCTTGTAAGGTTTTTCACATTCGTTCTTGGTAATGCACCGGACATACATTCGATTTGATCTTCTAATGTTCTAAAGTTTTACGAGAAACGTCAGATTCTCACGAAGAAAACGGG
>JASHOW010000052.1 GCA_030038445.1 Nitrosopumilaceae archaeon | reverse complement strand
AACAAGACAGTTGGCTCCATTCCTTATGATTTCTCTGTGCTAGAGGGATCCAATGGCGTGATATACCACCAGGTTGGAACGACGACATCTTCTAGTGATGGAGATAACATCGATGTTACGTTTCCATCCAACTATACTGGTGCAATCACGATAGCATTTGAGAATCTAAACGACAGCAGTTTTGCATCCACAGAGTTTCCTGCAACTGTAAGCATTCCGTCAATGGTTTCTAACCAGACCTCATCTGCCAGCTCCGGCCAGTCAACGGTTCCAGAGTTTCCCCTTGATGCATATGTTGTGCTGGTGTCTATGTTTGCATTGATGATCCCACTTTCAAGGATGAACCTGCTCAAGAGATAAAATAGATTCTATCCCTTCATGCCGTAGCCGACAAGTACTGAGTAGCAGCCAAGGCCACAGTCCTCACAAATTGGCTTCATCGACTTGCTCTCGGCGCTGCCAATACAGCAAGGCATCTTCTCCCTTCCCATATGGTCTACCGACAGAATTGCCCATGTAGGACAGTCCACCGGTGTTGTTCCCTTTCCTCCCCAGTTCTTCTTCATCAGTTCAAGCTGGCTTGGAGGATTTATGATGTAGTCAGGATATTTTTTCCTCAGTTCAATTATCTCGTCAACCACGCGCGTTCTCTCAGGCCCAAACGCAAACCACAGTGGATCATTTTTCATAAATGGCGTGTGAAACTGGAACCCAATCTTATTTGAGTAACCACGCCATTCCTCAATGACATTTTTTATAGTCTTGTAGTTTAGCGAGTTTATCGTCATTGTAATCCAGATGTCCTTGTATCCAAGTTTTCCATTTTTTTGCACATAATCAAGTACATTTTTTCGTGTCTTGTCCCATGCACCGCTGCCTCGAATCTTGTCATGTATATCCTTTGTACCGTCAATTGATATCCAGTAAAAATAAAGATCATCATATTTTTTGAGTGGCAGTGTCCCGTTTGAGACAATACAGATTCGTTTTGGAAACTCTTTAACAAATAGTTCAATTACGTCAGGCCTCATGGTTGGCTCACCACCGACAAGCGTAATTATAAAGACGTGGTTTTTCTTGAATTTCTCGTCTATCACTTTTTTCCACTGCTCTACTGTCAACTCCTCATTCTCTTTTCTGTTAAGCCACCAGTAACAATGCTCGCAGTGAAGATTGCACACATTGATGATGTCTGCAGAGCCATACACCGGACTGCGTTTGTTAAATAGCCTATATGCAGCAAACTTGGTAAAGATGTGTGCATAGCAAGGAGCCTCCCTGAGTATCTGCACCGGGCCCCTGCCCATTATCTCCATGACATACCTACCGTCTGTTTCCTTAAAAGATGTTTTTATTTTTCCATGCTATTAGTAAGAGATCTGTCTGCAATCTAATTGCCAAGGTGGCATTTCATCGTGGTGCGTGCCATATCAAGGAATTTCCATCATATACAATCAGATACAACATGTACTAAAAATAAAAAATGGAGTCACTGTGGTCCTATTAGGAAAGTGACATTGACAGTTGTGGTGATCTCCTGTGATGATGTAAATATTGGTGTCACCGGTACAGCAGCCTGAGCCGCCATAAATCCGCCATTATACATAGGGCGCGGTGGCGACATATCAGACTGGAGAAGTGTTACTGTTTGCACGCCGGTAATCTTCTGGCCAAGAGGACTCAGTGCCTTTTGGGCTTGTGACTGCGCATCTAGTATTGCGTTGTCTAGAAGAGTGTCTTGTACTGCTTGTTGTTTTTCAGGTGAGAGCAAGAAAGACACGCCGTCTACCCTGTTTGCGCCCGCTCCCACTGCAGCATCAAGTATACTGCCTACCAGATTCAGTTGCGTTGTCTTGATTATCAGTGTATTTGAGACCTTGTATCCGAGTAGCTCATTTCCATATCCACTGTATGTCGGATATGTCCCTGTGTTGTTATAGATTGGGTCTATGGTAAAGCTTGCAGTGCTAATCTGGCTTGGTGTTATACCCAGGTTTTCGATGGCGCCTGTGGTAGCGTTCATTGCTTGTGCATTTTGTGTCATGGCGTCTTGTGCATCTTTTGCCTGCGTGTCAACTCCTAATTGTATGCTGACAAGGTCCGGAGAGACAGATTCAGAGGCTGTCCCGGTCACAGAGATTGTGTTTGGTTGCGACTGTAGATAGTATGGCACTTGTTGTGCATATGCTTTAGTTTGCATGCCAGTAGAGATTGCAATTGATAGGATTACAATTGCGGCAATTGTTACCAAAGTTCTAGTTTTATTTGTCATTGTTGTTGTCTTGTGAGGTAGATCTTATAGGTGTTGATTAATTTTGCTTTAACTTGATTTTTACAAAAAAGCAGGTCAGGCTGATATATATTGAAAGCATTATTCTTGGCTGATACAAAAAATCCATACGGGACAGTTTTTAGTTTTGACCAGTGCATCATACAATTACAAAAATATGCAGGGTGTTTCTTGGCATCATTTACACATGTATGTTGTATTCAGGATCTCTTGTCCATACTGTACATTCCAATCTGGAATCAGAAAGCAACGTATTGTTCCGCGGTTTTTTAGTATTTACCTATCCCAGTATGAACATGTCTGGAAATTATGACAGGATAGAAAAGACACTGGTAGGCCTGGCCATAGAACATTCACTTTTGCAGGTTGGCAGGCCTGTTTTTGATGATGTTGTAGACAGGCTTTACAAAAAGTATCATTTATCCATACCAGACTGCTACGAGCACCCGCAGTATCTAAGCACCATCTTAAAAGAGACTTTGGGTGGCTCCTACACAGAGATAGCCAAGTCCATAACAAAGTTTCTCAGCGAGTTTAGGTATGACAGAGCCATTGACCAATTCATAGAGAAGATAAGCACATAGTTTTTTGGCCTGTGACAGGAAGATTTTCTGACAGGATGCAATATTTTGCTTATGGGTAGCCGTCGGCCATGCTCCATTTTTGCTCCTTGTCAATGTTAAATATTTTGTCGGCCGGAATGTCGCGGTGGTCTTTTCCTATATGGTTTGTATATTCAAGCAGGCTGACAAATCTTTTCTTGCAGATAGGGCAGTCCTTCTCAAATCCAGGCATCTCTGATTTGTGTTTGGTAATTTTTCTATTTTAATGTATTCTAGTTTATCAGCAGAGTTATTTCCTAAACTTTCCTTCCATGATTATTTCGTCAAGGGGTTTTCTGTCGCTTGGAACTTCGCGTTGCTGAAGTTCTGCCGAAAGTTTCTCTTTTTCTCCCTTTTTGCCTATTGCTATCATTGCTACCACCTCATATTCATCAGGAACCTCGAGATCTTTTTTGGCTTTATCATAATCAAATCCTTGCATTGCGTGGGTGGCAAACCCGCTAGATATTGCCTGTATCGCAAGGTTTTCCCATGCCGAGCCTGTGTCAAACTGGTGGGTAGGCGATGGCTTGTCGTTATGCTCAAACGTCTTTCTTGACACAATCACAACAAGGACAGATGCATTGGCACACCATTGCTTGTTAAAATCAACAAGAAGATCAAACAAGAGATTCCAATGCTTTGAGTTTTTCTTTGCGTAGATGAACCGCCATGGCTGGTTGTTAAATGATGACGGAGCCCACCTGGCTGCCTCAAAGAGCAAAAAAAGTTCCTTGTCGCTTATCTCTTGCCCGCTAAATGACCTTGGTGACCACCTGTTTATTATATCTGGATGGATGCCATCTGCGGCCTTTCTTGCCTTTTGAATCTCCGGGTCTATCACAAGGTACCAATTATTTTATTTGTACTTAAGGATGCAGCCAGATCCTGCATATGTTCCTAGTTTTACGGCATATCACTATCTGAAAGTTTCACACATGACATCATTACAAGACAAGCTTGTTTGAAAAAAACATACTTGATCTAATATCAATTTGTACTGGACGCGTTGTATGGTATTGCGCACCTACGATACTTGCAAAGACGTTAACGCAATAGTTGTTGATGATGACAGAGATGTATTAGATGTATTTTTGGAGCTTCTCAAGATCAACGGAATCAATGTGATAGGCAGCGGGGCAAACGGCAAGGATGCCGTTGAGCTATACCAAAAGTTTCATCCAGACATCATCTTCATGGATGCCGTTATGCCTATGTATGATGGATTTTATGGGCTTGAGAGGATAATGCAGTACGATCCCAATGCAAGAGTGGTCTTGGTCACCGGTTCCGTCAATACTGATAGCAAGATAGACAACTGCCTCGCCAAGGCAATTCTTGAAAAGCCAATTGACATGACAAAGATCATGGATGTTGTGCAAAAGTTATGTGTGCATTAGAACAGGTCATATGCAGGGATTTGCTATTTTATAGATAGTCGCGATATGGCCCTGGCTATATTTTTCTGAATCTTCTTGTCGTACATGTCAGGTATAATGTTTTCATGGTCAAGGCGCTTGTCTGGTACAGTCTTTGCTATTGCCCTTGCAGTTGCAAGAAGCAGGTCTGGTGTTATCTTGCTTATTTTTTTATCCAATATGGCCCTCATTATGTGTGGAAAGACCAAGGCGTTGTTTACCTTGTTGTGATATAGGTAGCTTCCTGTTGCCACAATCTTTGCTCCTGCTGCTTTTGCAAGATCTGGCCTTATCTCTGGGTCTGGATTTGTCAGCGCAAATATTATCGGGTCCTTGCCCATAGACTTTATCATTTTGGAGTTTACCAGATCCTTCTTTCCTGACACTCCAATGAAGACATCAGCATTTTTTAGCGAATCAGATAGCAGACCCTTTTCTTTTTTTGCGTTTGTTATGCTGGCAAGTTCATTTTTGTATTTGTTCATGTTTTCTTCCCTTCCACTGTACAGTATGCCGTCAGAGTCCGTGACAAGAACATTTTTGCATCCTGCCGCGACAAGAAGTTTGCATATTCCATATCCTGCAGATCCTGCCCCTGCCACAACCACGCGTATTTCAGGGAGTTGTTTTTTGACAAGCTTCAGTGAGTTTATCAGTGCAGAGAGTACAACAACCGACGTACCATGCCTGTCGTCATGAAATACTGGGATGGACAGTGACTTTTCAAGTGCGTCGGATATCTCTAGAACTTTGGGGGACTCGATATCTTCTAGGTTTATTGCCCCAAATGCTGGCTCGATTGCCTTTACTGCTGCAATTATCTCATCCTTTTTTGTTGTACCAAGACATATTGGAAACGCACTTACTCCACCAAATTCTTGGTACAGTACTGCCTTGCCCTCCATGACAGGCAGCGCCGCATATGGCCCTATGTCTCCCAGCCCCAGTATTCTTGTGCCATCAGTTACTATTGCAACATTGTTTCCTTTTGATGTAAGCGTGTACTTTTTTTCCGGATGGCGATAAATCTCCTCACATACGGCAGCAACTCCCGGCGTGTAGACAAGCTTTATCTCGCTTGGCTTTAGACGTTTTATCTTGCTTGCAACAATTATCTTGCCCCTTAGTTTCTCGTGCAATGCAATTGCCTTTCTAGAGTTGTTGTAATTTTCAGTCATGTTACCATCCACATAATATCCTCAAGCCTTGTAGCGTTATCGCTATAGGCTATCGTCACTACATGCATATTTTTTATCAAGCCTATAAATTATTGTGTTCTCCGTTAGGTCAAACTTTACGTTGCAGCCAAGTTCCTTAAATGCAATCTCGTAAAACGACTTGAAGTGCTTGGACCACTTGATTCCCATGCCATGCCGCATGATGAACTTTATCTCATGTTTGTCATCTACCTGCGTGAAGCTAAATCCTGCGGCTTTGGCCCTTCCGCGTAAAACAGATATCCATTCCCAGATGCCATATTTTCCCTTCATTGCAAACAACATGTCTCTTGAGACAAGCCTTCCCTTCTCTTCAGCAATGCTCTGGATTGTCTTGTCGTCAAGCCTATCAAACCAAGACATAAGAAGTGCTTTTGGCACAGGCACCCACCCAGACTTGGATGCTACAATATCCCAGTCTACTGCATGTGCAAGAAGCTGATTGACTAGAGCATTAAGCGTTATTCTCTCAAAAGAAGCATGCGATTTTATCTTATCTAAAACGTTCTTGTCTATTCTAAATGTCACTGTCTTGTTCTTCTCGCCTACGGCCTCATCTTCCATAATATGCAGTCTTGTCAGATGCAGGCTGATTAATATTGCGTAACAGGGTTACTCGTGCACTCACTTGCAATATGGCCTGATGATTTGGGTGTCCATACAAAGGCTGCAACTTGCAAGATGATTCTAAGTTTGAATTCCAATGGCAACAAGATTGTATTGGTCTGATTGGTTTTTGAGCACGTTGTAGAACTGTCTTGAGTTTATCTTTTGAACAAATGGCCTGTGGTCTGCTCCCTTGCTTGCTATGGCAAATATCACATATGGAGAGACTGGAACTGATATGAATTTTGACCTGCCTCGTTCTGTCACGATGTGGCTTACGGTTCCAAGATCCTCATCAAAGTCAGCATGCATTGAGTGTTGCAACCTAATACCCATGCACAGTATCTCAAGTTTTTCAGGGCTCAGGTAGAGGGTCTTTGATGCGTGCTCTATCATTCTTCCTTGAGCATTTATCACACCTACATAGTTGACGCCATACTTTAACAGCGAGCTAACATGATACGTCAGGTCTTTACCTTCCATGATATACGTTACATGGGCTTATGCTAAAAGATGTGCGCATGATTCTGCACTATGTTGCAATGTCACAAATCAACATCTTTGATTCATTCTACATGATGCTGTACTACCAAGTTATCATAGAACCTGACAGACTTGATGTTGACAAACTCCAGCATGCCGTATCTTGATAGCTCCCTGCCAAAGCCACTCTGTTTTACCCCCCCGAAAGGTATTCTCGGGTCAGATGCAACAACATTATTCACCGTAATGATTCCAGACTCTACCATCCTTGATAGTTTGTCTGCCCTGTCCAGATCCTGTGTCCAGATGCTTCCTCCAAGGCCATACTGTGACTTGTTGGCAAATTCTATGGCCTCCATCTCGTCTTGTACTATTGTTACAGGGGCAACAGGTCCAAAGGCCTCTTCCTGTGCTATACGCATCTTTGGCGTAACGCTTCCAAGTACTGTAGGGCTGTAGAAGTATCCCTTGCTACCAATCCGCTTGCCTCCTGTCAGTACCTGTGCGCCATTGTCGACCGCATCCTTTACAAGTTCCTCTATTTTTTCAAGGCCCGCAGAGTTTACCAATGGTCCCATGTCGGTCTCCTCAGATGTAGGATCTCCAACCCTGAGTTTTTCTGTCTTTTGTACAAACTTTTCGATAAAATCGTTGGCCAAGTTTTTTGTTACAAAGAATCTTTTTGATGCAATACAGCTCTGCCCGCAGTTGATAAAGCGCCCCTTGACTGCACCTGTAGATGCCTTTTCAGTGTCTGCGT
>JASHOW010000051.1 GCA_030038445.1 Nitrosopumilaceae archaeon | reverse complement strand
ATTGAAGGAAAGTTTTTTGATATCAATTCAGATAACGTTACCTCAAGTTCTGTAGGTGCACAGTACAGGGTTCCTTTTTTTAGCTGCGATACTGCTGCAGAGATTATCTCCTTTCTTCTGTGGCCTAGTAATAGTGCGCCATACCCATTACAGAAATCAAGATAACGGTTTCCATCAACGTCCCAAAGTGAGCTTCCTTGTGCCCTAGTAACAAAGAATGGATAAGGATCATAATATCTAACAGGGCTGTTAATTCCAGATGGGATTACTTTTCTGGACCTTGAAAACAGTTCCTTGGAACTTGGCATTGCTTTTCAAAACGACACATTGTCATTATAATCTATATGATGAGTTACAGTGTAAATCTACGCCAGTTTTTTAAACTCTATATTTCCAATACAGGCATAAATGAACACTGCCTATCTTGGAGTCATTTTGATAATTGTATTAGTCATAATAGCATATACAAATCAAGCTCATGCAGACTATGCCAATCCAATCAAGATACTCGATGTGCAAACACAGCCAGATAAAGTGAAGATGGGTAACGTATTTTCAATTAATATGACAATTCTAAACATTTCTCCATATCCTGTATTTCTGACAAGCGGTTCATGCACTCCTGCATTCTCGGTTGAATTTGATTCTCATGCAAAACAAGCTTATCCAAACATAGCATGCACTTCAGAAGGCATATTACAAAAAATAGACCCACTGGGAGAAACAACGGTATCGAATGCTAACAAAGCCGGAATAATATATCAGGCAATACAAACAGGCATGGCAAATGCCAATATCACACTTCCATACTTTACAAAAAACCAAACTGCCACAGATTATTCTAATATTTACTATAACGCTTCAAAGTCATTTCAGTTTTTAATTCAAGGTGCTAATCCTGATAGTTTAGGTCTTCCAACACCAATAGCGGACACACTTTTGCCACTGGAGCAATTCAAATCAGGAATACAAACACAAGATATTCAATGTGAAACAGGGTTTGAGTTGATTCTTAAATCGCAAGACGGTTCTCCGGCTTGCGTGAAACCTCAGACTGCTCAGATATTAGTAGAACGTGGGTGGGGACACTGCCCGTTACGGCTTGGTTTTGTTAATTGCCCATAGCACAGAAGATATGATGTAAGTGAATAGTAAGTGGTGTATAGGATAGAGGCAAATGAAAAGGATGATTGAAGAGGTCTTACTCCATATGATGAACATGGTGGGAATCTATGCAAGTTTTTTATGATTTGAAGAAAGATGTATTCTAACAGGAAAAAGAAATGAAAACTGCATCTAGTTGTCTTGATCTGTGTTCTATTGATATCCATTATTAGGCTCACATTTGCCTTTAATGAAGAGCGCCTTACATTGAATTCAAAGGAAGGAAATCTCCATGCATGGCAGTCGTTATTTATTAGCAAAACGTATCAAATATGACTTTTCTGTATGATTGTAAAGAAAAGGAGTTGAGTCTGTTTTATACTTCAACTTCATATCTAGACAATTCCACCATCTTGTTAGTTTCTACCAAAATCTAATCTTTTGTTGATAAGCCTGTTGTATAAACTCTCTTTCCTTCATAAATTCGTCCATATTAACAGATTTAATATTCATGGTAATTGTCTTTGCAATTTGATACTGTTTTTGCCATTCCTCTATTAGCATTTTCTCAAATTTTGGATATCTGTTATCCTTGTTGAGAATTCCATTTAGTTTAAACCTAAAATCAGTTCCATATTCTTTCACAAGTCTAACAATAGCTTCACTTGACATGTCTGATTCTGAAAGTTCTCTTTGATATGTTCCCAATAGGTCATCTATCTTTGCCATCCTCTGAGTAATATACCCAACCTCTCGAAGCATGCCAAACTCCGAGTCCTCAAAACCCTTGGAACACATAAGGTCCAGGTCCATTTGTATTAACACATACATGCTATGATGCACATATGCCTCAGTCTCAACAATATTAGATGCTTCCTTGATGGCGTTTACAAATCTGCTATATTTCATTGAATTTACAAACTGAAGTAGATCAAAATCAAAAGCCTGTTTGTATTTTTCATATTTTGGGAATTTCTTGATCTCCCCAATTATTGATTTATTCCAAATCTCCTTGGTGATTCTTAAATAATTTAATTCCTCTAAGGAAAGCCCTGACTCGTCAATACGTTCTGGTTCTAATGGGCTTTTGATAACTTCGTCAAAGAGTCTAAAATCTTGTGTCTCTTCATTGTCGGCCAGGTCATCAAGCAATACCTCCCAAAGCGAAAATATTGTTTTTACTACAGCAAGTTTTTCTCGGTATTTTGGCTCTACAGTGGACAGACCTAGATTTTCCATCACTCGTAGAACCCAATCAAACAAGATTGGATCTCGCCTACCTATCTTGACAAACTTTTCTATATCTGGTTGAAGTTCTTTTGAAAGCCACTTATGCTTAACAGTAATCTCTGGTTTCAAGAGACCTTGCGGAAAGTTGTACGAAAAGTGTTTCATTTGAAATGAACCTCAAAATAAACTGCATACAGATATAACATAGACATCAAACACGACTCTCTTAATATAAGATTTATCTTGGTAATCATGTACATCATGTAATTCATGGCTACATATAATGCTTGAATACAGGTTTAATCTTATTTGATGGGAAAGATCCTAGGCGCAAGCAAGGTCACCGTGAGATACCAAGTAACCGTTCCAGAAGAGGTACGAAAACAGCTGAAAATCGAGGTAGGACAAACAATTGTATTTACAGAAGAAAACGGAAAGGTAGTTCTCAAATCTGATTTGTAACTCCCAAGTTTTTTAGTTTGGCCTTAT
>JASHOW010000001.1 GCA_030038445.1 Nitrosopumilaceae archaeon | reverse complement strand
AAGTCCAGTTAGCCCAGTTCATCAAAGGGAGGTATCCTTGCATGGCATTCCAGATCTCATCAAAGAGATAGAGGTTCCACGTATATCAAACACAATACAAGAAGCCAGACGATTGAAAGCGGAGATAGAATTCAACCAAAAGAGCATCCACGAATTAGTTCTTCATTTAGAATCAGATGACCTAAAGCTTCACGACGTAGATAAAAATCTCAGAGCAGTCGGAAATAGAGGAAAGGATGCCGTAGTCTCTACCATTAAAAAAGAAACCAAGATCAAGATAACCAACATAGAAAGATATGAAGATGTGGTTGCTGTCAATAATGAGACTGGCCAGATGCTCAAGAGGATTGGGGATATTTTGGGAGTACATACCAGGGTCATGCATGTTTTTGCAAGAAAGTATGCTGATAAGCTAAAAGAAGAGATTGCAAAACTTGCACAGAATAGAAGTGATTTACAGAAACTAGTAAACGAGCAAGAAATCTTCAAGTCCAGCTCTAATTTCATACTTGAGACGATAAAGAAGATAGATGATCTAAAGTCTGAAGAGAGACAGAAAAAACAAAGACTTCTGGAAATTTCAAATGAAAAGAACGAGACAATAGAGACAGTTGCAAAACTGGAACAGGATATATCATCTCTAAGATCACAACCAGAACACAAAGAGTTCTTGGAAGTGAAAGGGAAGATTGACTTGCTTGCGCGCGAAAAAGATGAGATTAGAGACAAGATATCTACCCAATTTACCAAGATTTCAAGACCTCTTAACAAGTATAGTTATGTCTCTTCATTTGACAAGCCAATGAAAAAACTGATGGAGGAGCTCATAGCCGATCCTTATGAGATCATCTCAGACGAGAATAAAGAATCAGTCATAGAGATCTTGCAGGCTGTTGCCAAATCAGTTGTAGCAGGAAATGTTTCAGTCAAGGATTCAGACAAATCAATTGAGTCAATTGAAGAGACAATAGATAGGCTGGATGAATTTTTAAAACTCAAGTCTTCCTATACAAAGAAGCTTTCTGATCTAGAATCTGATCTTGGTGTATTTGACGCAAAAGCTTTGGAAGAGAAGGAAGGAAGCATGCACAAGGCGCAGTCGAGTATAACAGATCTTGAGGCATCCCATAAAAAACTGGAAAAAGAGATTATTGAAAATAATGTTAATACAGATGCGCTCATAGTAGAACTAGAAAAAAGTCTGAGCCGTCTCAACAACGGAAAGGTTGTCATCAAAATATAGAAAATTCAGACCAGTTCTAAGGTTAATTAGTTTCTATGTAAAAGCAATACCGTGATCTTCAAAAAAGCACAACGAGTTAGACGAATAATAACCATAACCAGAGATACCAGAGATGGAATTCTAACGTATTGCAAGATGAATCACCCCAATGAAGGAATTCTCATTTTGCGCGGTAAATACAAGAATGGCCAGGTTTTCATTGATGGTCTAGTGATACCGCCATTCTCTCATACAGGTCCTACGTTTGCAGGCTTTCCACATACATTTTTGCCCCTAGATCCAAGCTATGTAGGCACTGTTCATTCTCATCCAAGTGGGGTGGCAAAGCCTTCTGTTACGGATTTACACAATTTTTTTGGTTTTGTCTCAATAATTGTGCAATCCCCTTACGAGGATGATGACCTATTTGCATATGATCGTGATGGAAACCTGCTTGAAATGACAGTAAGTTTGGAGAAAATATGACAAAAATTTATAAGCTTTTTGCTATAACAAGTAATGTTGATAAATTACAAGACTTACCTTATCTTCCTTTTTGGATCACTTGCCGTTAGCATTGGGTTACAGATGCTTTTGCCATGGCCATTTGGTCTGATAGCGGCACTGGCAATTTTCATAGTCTTCCCGCTCTTTCTTAGAAATAGGGCGCTCAAAAGGATGGGAGGAATGGGTACGGATGCCGGCAGTGGCGGTGGAGGGTTCTTTGGACAGGGACAAGGGGTAAAATACATTTGCCTTGCATGCAACAATAGGTTCAAGGGTGGCATCTGCCCAAGATGCGGCTCCAAGATGAAGAGAGCAGACTTCTAGATCAAAAGATGACTCTTGAAGAGCTCAGGAAGAAAGCACTATTTCAAAATACTATAGATACATGGATAATGCTTTGTGAGGAAAATAATGTAGACTGGTATTCCCCAGAAAAATACAAGAAGTTTGTGTTGCATCTATTTCAAAATGAACTCAAGCTACAAAAATTTCCTTTGTGCATCAAGGAGTCTGGCGGTATGTATCAAAGAGGAAAGGACAAGACACAGTTTGCAGAGACATTATCACAGTCTACAGATCCCAATGCGGCTGCATACACCATAAGACTTAGTGACGAAACAATAAAGATAATTCGCCAGTTCAATCCTAGCGTCGTAGCCTAGGATTAATTATTGTGTCCATAGCGTGTCCAATAAAGACAAAGGCAAGACCAGTTATTGCTATCATTATCCCAGGTGGTAGTATCCACCACCACAGTCCTTGCTCGGCAGCTCCATAGACACTGGCATCGTGCAATATCTGTCCCCATGTTGGAAAGGTCGGATCCCCAAGGCCTAAGAAGCTTAGCCCCGCTTCGGTAGTTATTGCAGCTGGAACCGAGATTGCTATGCTTGCAAAGGTGTAAGGAAGAAGTTGTGGTAGTACATGCTTGAATATTATCTTAAAGTCTTTTTGTCCCATGAGTTTTGAGGCCTCAACATATTGCAGTGTTTTTATCTGCAAGGCCATACTCCTTGACACCTTTGCTATTCCTACCCAACCAAACGCTACTAAAAATCCTACAATAAGAAAAATGCTGTTTCCTATTGTCACTGCCAAAATTATCAAAAGGGGCAGGGCAGGCATGGCATATATGATATCATTAAAACGCATCATTGCCTCATCAGTAGATCTTCCCTTAAAACCAGCAAAGACCCCATAGACAAGCCCTAGCACTACAGAACCTATCGAGACAGTTATTCCAATGAAGAGAGCTAGTGGAGTACCCCACAAGATCCCCACTGCCAAATCTCGTCTTAGTTCATCAGTTCCCATAAGTCCGTAGGCCTTACCGCCTAGGATGAACTTTGACTTGGAAAGTGTAACATTGCCATTGACGTCATAGATAGTTACCTTGAAGATATAATCTCCCTTTAGGACCGTATTTTGATCAATATGCGAAAATACAAGATCTTGTGATGGTATGACACTGGTAGGAAATGAAAAATTAATGTTGTTTTGAATATTTTTTTCCATTGAATTGTCTGTAGAAAACAACATTCCATCAAATGTTGTCTCATTGTTAGATGACGACGGCATGGATGTGGACATGAGAATCGAGCGTATGCCATCAGGTCGCGTTATCGATAGTTGAACTAGTGGCGAGCCGCTATATGTGGCAGAATATTGATAGATAAAATCGCTTGGAAAAGAGTCGTACTGATAATCTGTTGCAAATACATCAGTTACAACAGATACACCTGCTGATTTCTGATAGTATTCTTGTGGTTGCAGGATCAAGTGTTCAGGAATTTTTTGTAGAAGAAAATAATTTACCCATATAGGAAGTGCCGATTTCGGATATGTAAGCCAACTTGATGGATCGTTCCATTCCTTAAAAGTCTCAACTGGAATGACTACAAACGCGGCTATAGACATGCAAAAAAGTGTCGCGATGATACCTATTCCCACCATCCCAATAGTGCTATGCGTAAATTCTTTCCAGATCTCTTTTGGAGAAAAGCTCATTGTCGTCTTATCCTAGGATCAAAGTATCCATACAACACATCCGCCAGAAATACGCTGACAAGGAAAAACGCTGTTAGTACATATGTTGCGCCAATTATTACAGGCAGATCAAGAACACTTATTGCCTCGTAGTAGAGTCGTCCCATTCCAGGCCAGTCAAATACGGCCTCTGTTATTATTGCCCCTCCAAGTGATCCGGAAAGGCTTAGGGCAAGCACAGTAACAATGGGTGGGGCTGCATTTCTCAGCGCGTGACGGTACAATATTTTCTTCTCATCTATACCTACAGTTCGCTTTGCCATAATGAAATCTTCCTGCAAAACACCTACCAAAAAGTTGCGAACAAGATATGCCCAAGAGCCAAATCCTATCAAGACAAGGGTGATAAGCGGTAATGCCATATGATATAGGAGAGATACCATATACCCAGGATCTGTAGCTGAGATTGTTGGAGTTGCCCTTGCAGGAAATATAGGGTATACAAACGCAAACAAAAAGATCATAATAAGACCCACCCACCAGACAGGAAAACTGCTACTTACTATGGCAAAACCGGAGGTTATCTTATCAATTTTAGAGTTTACCTTGCTTGAGGCAATAGCGCCCAGAAATATTCCAAGCAATGAAACTATTGCAGTAGCAGTTGTAAAAAGTAGAATTGTCCTTGGAAGGCTCTCAAGTATAATATCTCTAACATCAGAAGAACCAGTATCGCTTGTGAGAAACTTTGCATGACCAAAATCCAGAGTCAGGATTTTGTACATAGAAAGTCCAATCCTCTGCGGAGTATACCAAGGCTGGTCAAGGCCCAATGCTATTATTCGTTGTTTTATCTGATTTTGAACATACAGATCAAGCTGTTCTGGATTCTTGAAGCTTGAGACCAAGCTTTTGTTGTTGGTCACCTGTTGTCTTATCTCTAGTGCTACACTTTGTTTCAGTATTGCATCCATATTAGAGCCTACAAGTGATATGGTTATCAGTAGCGTAGCCATCAAGACGCCAAACATGGTGATTGCTCGTTTTACAAGGTATTTTTTGAATCCCATTTTTCTTCCTCCTTTTTTATGATCTGTTTTTTTCTTATTCTCTTGTAGGCAAATGCAATTGCTACAAATGCAGCTATTAGTGGTATGATAATGTCATAGGTCTGGCTATTACCAGAATTCTGCAGTATGGCAGTAGTATTTTCAGGCAAGATTTCATATGCGGTCTTGGTTGCAAGAAAACTTGTGCTGAACGTATCTGGTCTATATGCTGCGTCTGAGACGGTAAAGATTTGCAGGTTGTTTGCTCCAGCAGTAAAGTTGTCAGTCATTTCAGATGGAACAACAATGGTGAAATTTCCATTGGTAGAATTTTGCTCTCCGTCATATACCATCTGTCCTTGTGAGTTGATGAAATAATAATAAATGTCAGAATCAGGAGTTGTTAGAACTGGAACGTCAAGATCTTTTCCTATTATTATGTTCGTTGGCATTTCTACCTTTTCTATCCTTGGAAGCTGCACCTTCTCAAATCCCTTCCAGTACCCTGCGACAAGTGGATATGTAGGATCATCAAAAGACTTTATCGAAATTGTTCTGGCTTCAGGCAGATACCTATCAAGATAAAACGGCCCATTGCTTATCATTGCGTTTCCATGCTCATTTATCCACGATATTGAAGAGTTGTATCGCAGATTACAATAACTTGAGTTTGCAAGACCTGCCAGCGCTGTCGGTATTGTGTTGTTACTCTCAAACTGTTGTAGGTTAGACTCTATGATCATTGCATCCTTTGGGACTATCAGAGACAGCCAGTCGACATTTTTACTTACCGCGTCTGATCTTGAAAATGCAAGTTTTCCATCTGTGACTGATTTTTCCATTGCGTACATTATCTCCCACGGCATGTCAGGCCAGACTTGAGCCGAGTCCGCAATCTCATTTGCGTCAAAATGCCAATAATTCTGGTATACCTCGATGGTATCGTTATCAACAATTCTGACTCCAACTAGTGTCTTTGCGGCTTGATTTGCCTTTGGAGAATATTCAGAATCAAATGTCTTGGTCTGTGATGCATTATCCCAGCCCCATTGATAAAGAAAATAAATTCCATAGAGCACGTCGTTCATATCCATAGGACGTCCATTGTGCCAGTTGCTAAATCTCATATGAAATGTCACTTCACTTGTAGCTTGTATGTCTGACCCGACCTGAACCCACTTTTGTTGTTGCGGATCCCACCTGATGGCATCACTTGGGACATCAAGCTTTCCTAAAGGACCTGCTGTCTTGACCTCCCAGTCTGTTCGTACTGGAATAGTAATTCCTGTATACGGATTCTTAAAGTCGCCAGGATCCATTATTGGAGATGACATTTCTTGGCTGTACGAGTCGGTAAATCCTGCTACAGGATTCCATGCGCCTTGATAGATCTGTCCAATGCCAATTTTTAGTGTATCAGAACCATCTTGCGAATTAATCGGAGTGAATCTGCTTGTAATGCCAGCCCCAAAATCATTGATAATTCCCGTCACTTTTTTGTTGGCAACATATTGGTCTACCTGGGCCGCAAGAAATATTCTTACAGATTCCTGTATTCCTTCCTCTACTCCTTCATTTAGTAATTGTACTCTTGTTGCAGAAGAGGTAAAATTTCCCACAAAGATTGCTTTGGATATTGAATCTAAGGAATCATTTGCATAGTTCCAGTATTCAGGGTTGTTAAATCCAGGCATATTCGAAAACCAAGGAGAATACATCTGGGCAATAGTTACAGAATCATATCTTACAAATCCACCAGTAGTGTATGCCTCTGTGTATATGTTCCAGTCCAGATCTGCTGGATTTGACCCATATACAACAGAAAATGCCTTTGACAGATCCCCATAATCGATATTTACTGTAAATCCGATATTTTGTAACTGCGAGGCAAGAATTTCTCCTATTGATTTTCTTACCTGATCATCATTTCTAATAAAGATTGTAATTTCAACTGGTTTTGAGTTATAGTACCACTTTCCATCTATTTTTTGCGCACCTGCTTTTGTAAGCGCGTCAGATATCATTTGTTCTGCAAGCGACGGATCGTATCTGAAATTAAATGATTGAAGTTTGCTTAGAACTAGGAGAAAATCTGGATCATATGGTTTGTATGCAGATATCATTGGGGAACCATATCCATTTAGTATTTCATCTACAATCATGTTTCTGTCCACTAGATAGTTTAGTGCATAACGTACATCTCTTATTGAAAATGGATTAAACTTGGCAGATGGGGCTGGATTTACAAGGAGGCTATATTCTGTACCTGTGGACTGGAACACATTTAGATTTTGTCGTAATTGCGAGTCAACTCTGTCTGATGGTATTGCAGAATAATATATATCCAGATTACCATTTTTTACCTCTTCTATTGCAGTGTTCTCATCGGAATACTGTATGAATTCCACCTTGTCGGTATAAGTTCCCTTTTCACCAAATGAAACCTTTGATCCAAGAATAAAGAGTGCTAGTATAACAACTAGCATTAGCTTCATGTTTTGTTTTGACTTGAACCGTATATAACCAATCGCTAGTCTTTGAAAACAAAAGTGAAAACAAAATTTTTGTGCAGTCATTATTGCTATAGCCTGATCTTTATTTGTTATGAAAGCATTTTATAAATAAGAGGTGAGCATCTGCTATTGAATTTACAAACTCTTGTAAAAGGAATTCAGGGAATAATTCCTGGTGGAGTATCATTAAAGGACTTTGCAATGGTGACTCAGACTAGCGAAGATGTAGCATACAATATACTGGATAACTTTATGCAAAACGGAATTGGCACATATGAAAATGATCTAATACAGTTTGGGAAAAATGATAGACTAAAGACAGGCATTTTAGCAATCAACATGGGGGCTCCCATAGAAGAAGTTTCCCGGCTCCTTACATGGCAGAATTTTGAGTCACTTGCGGCAGAGATACTTGAGAAGCAGGATTTTGATACTGCTTGCAATGTCACATTTACAAAACCTAGGATGCAGATTGATGTGATAGGCATAAAATCAGGAATTGCAATTTTAATAGATTGTAAGCATTGGAGTAAGACAAGCCAGTCGGCCCTAGAGTTGGCAGTAAAAAAACAGATTGAGCGTACCAAGAATTTCATATCAAAAGAAAAGGTGCAAGCCGCCATACCTGTCATCGTAACACTATACCAATATGAAACAAGATTCATTGAGAGGGTTCCCATAGTTCCCATACACCAGTTAGATGCATTCTGTGAAGAATTTTATGGCAATATTGGAGAGCTTCACGCTTGAAACATGGTATAAAAGAAAAACGCAGTAGTCACAACAAGGAATCCCTGAGTCATGCGCATTGCCCTGTCCAGAGCCTTTGAATAATCTTCAAATTGCTTGGCGCCCATAACCTTTACACTAGTTTCTTGTTCAAGCAACTCAAATGACGCGACAGAGATGTTTTGTTCGGCTTTTTTGGCAAGTTGTAAAAACCATGACTTGGCCTCATCGGGTTTTGCCAAGCTACCAAACTCAAAGTATCCATGTTTGTTCCTAGCATTTCTTGACTTGTAGTGGGTGTCGGAAGTACAGATCTCAAGTAAGTTAAATCCGTTTTTTGAGAGATGACCGGCAATTTCTTCTCTGAGGCCATTTTGCATATTGTTTGCATCTGCCCAGCCCAAAAAGAATTTCTCGTCACCTATCTTCATGCACATGATTGCTATCTTTCCAGGACCAAGATCATCTGTCTCGATCTTGAGGTCATCTGAATTTGCAAACCCAATTTCTATTGCCATTGCGTCTTTTGTTATAAGTGTGTCCAGATTAGACTTGGCTGCCTTTAAAAGATCATCAGCATCTACTTTCGAAATTTCTTTGCCCATTGCATTATGACTGTCAACAATCAGTACTCTTTCAAATCCTCGATTTTTTCCGTACTGTTCAAGTTCTGTTTTTACTGATGTTGGAACATCTTCCATGCCATGTGGAGAAAGAGACAGTATGAGAACCGCGGTCTTGTCAAACAACAGCCCTACCGTCCTAGCTTTGTTTACCTGAACCGTTACAGGCTTGGTACAACTAAATCCTTGTTGTACAGTTGAACTCTTCTGTAAGCTTGCAAGATACTGTTCTACTTGAGACTTGGAAGGAAGATTAAGAGAGTGGTCAGATACGCTATGCATCACCATTGCAGATGAATTCAAGTTCTTGTAAATGAGATAAGTGATATTACTTCCCCCTATAGGATGGAATGGTCCTGGATGAACATCCGGCAAAACAAGTCTGCAATCATTATTTTTTGTTTTAAACAAAATTTGGAACGTTGAAACCTTTGAAGGTTGGGAACGCTCTTCCATCATGGTTTCCATTTCCACCGGATCGTTTCTTGTTAATGCAGCTACGTATGCCTGCAGGAACGTATGGGTACGCGAAAGTTTCCCAGTAGCCCTATCTGTAAGTATAGTCCATGCAGTACCAAGGAAGATGAAGACCAGTCCAAAGATAATTGTGTGCGGATCAGAAAGTAGTGGGAACCATTGTTGGACTGGAACAAATGCCAAGAACATGGCCAGCGGCTGTACTAGACACATAGCCAGTGCAGTCTTTACTTTGGTACCAATTACTGACGTGTATATCCCTATTCGAAAGCTTGCAAAAAGAAGCATGCCTTCTGCTACGTAAACTTGGGACAGATGTGGTTTTGAGAAGACGTAGACTGATAGCAGGCCACCTATTATCGTAACTAGCCAAAGGAGATTTCCAAATGCCGATATGTGTAGAGATTTTGAATAATCTGTCTTGAGCAATTTATAGTCAATAAATTGAGTTACAATCAGTGCAGTTACGGTTATTGGTATACTAATGGTCAGAGTATCTATCGATTTGAAGTAATAAAGAGACGATAAAGAGACTATTACACATGAGATGGCAATAGAGATCGCAAAAGAGGCATGCCTTGAAGATGGGGTAAATGTTGTAAGTGTGTACCGTTTGTGTATGCGGGATACACTATCAGAGCTTTCGGTCATGGTGTGAAAAATATTTTCAAAATCCACGACATTGCAATAAGCGCACTTGGGATAGCTATTACTACTTCAGGCTTTAGCTTGTATCCTTTAGTCTCGTCCTCAAAGAACCTCAGAAGACCTGCACTTGATGCTGGAAGCGGTGCTGATTTCTTACTACTCATGTTATTAGTTGGGCATGCCCATTTAAATAAATACCTTTTTGTGATTAGAGATTCTTGAGTTTCGCCTTGAGCGTAATTATGTCATTTATCAGCGCAAGGATCTGTTGCTGTTTGGCGTGATCTTTTTCTTGTTGTAGGTCATCTGTGAGTTCCTTGAGCTTTTGATCGAGTTTGTCATGTGTCGATGGTTCTTTTATCTTGTCCCGTAGATCGCCCATGTCATGAGAAATTTTTTCCTCTTTGCCCTCTCTTCCACAATTTACACAAAACGCATTACCTTCTTTCATTATTCTGACGCCTTTGCAATATGGACATGGATCGCTTATCAGCGTAGCTCCCCTTAGGAGCATTTCTACGGCTTTTTTTGTAAGCTCCTTTGACACACATTTGATTACCAGCCTGCATAAAAAAAGCTACAGATGATAGGCTTAATAGTAGGATTCCAGCTTTTTATCTAGAATGGCGGTAATCTGCAATACTTGCGGACTTCCCAACGATTTATGTGCCTGTGGTGAACTTGAAAAAGATCAGACTCAAATCGTAGTTCGAATTGAAGAACGACGTTTTAGAAAAAAGGGTACCATGATTGAGGGAGTTAATCCAAAAATGAATGATCTTGGAAGAGTGGTTAGAGAATTAAAGGCAAGATATGCTTGTGGCGGGACAGTTAAAGATGGATATATCTTTCTACAAGGAGATCATAGAGATACAATAAAGGCAACACTGGTAAAACTTGGATTTCCAGAATCAAGCATAGAAGTTCATTAATGTAATTTGTTGCACATAGATAAAACAATAAGAGTTCTTTCCATTCCCTATTCTGCGTTCATATCTGTAATTTTTGGGATAATGGTTTTATCATTTCCAATGGGCGCCTACCTTGTATTTAACTCAGACATTGGAGACAGCATAAATTTTCAATATCCGTTAAATGGATTTAATTTCTTTATAGGTGGAATTGGCTACAATCTACCAATTTCGTTTCAATTGGGAGATGCTTTCGTTATTGGGTGGTCAGTTTATATCATATTATTTTCCATTTCGTTTGTAGGTCCGCTTGATAGTTTGACAAGAACACTAGCAAGCATCATGTCTGAAGGTTGGCAAAGTCTCAAAGAGAATGGGCTTGTAAATGTGATAACTTGGTTTTCCATACTGATTTTATTCTCAGTCACAATAGATTTTGTTCAAGAGGGTTTTGGGATAAAGATAGAATCTCCGCCATCCCAAAATAATTTGATCCAGTTTTTCCAGCTTGCTACTGCACCTTTGACGGAAGAACTTGGTTTTAGGGTGCTGCTCATAGGAATACCACTATTTCTCATCTTTTCATATCGCGCATCGTGGAAACTTTTCTTCAAGTCCCTATGGAATCCTGCCGGATATCTTCACATAACAGATTACAAAAAGGTAATGGCAATAGTAATTACTGTAGGTATCTTCTTTGGCGCTGCTCATATTATTTCTGGCATTCCTTGGAGCCCAGGAAAAATTACCCAAGCTGCAATGGCAGGCATAATAATTGGCTGGGTCTATGTAAGATATGGCCTTGGCCCGGCCATACTTATTCACTGGGGTACAAACTATTTCATTTATTCTTATTTGTTTTTCATATCAACTCTAAGTCAGCTTCCTTTGTCTGATGAAATTTCAAATCCATTCTCTAACACGCTAGAACAGTTGCTACTAGTTACTGGTGCAATAGCATTGGTCATCAAAATTCTTAATCACATACAGACAAGGCACATACAGATGCAATCTAGTTCTGAAAAAGTATGAAAATCATGATTCTAGTGATTTACGGAGATATTTTGACACGGGTAGATCATAACTCATTATCAGATTCAAGTCAGATTGGTCATCTACATCTAACATTATTCGTCTAATAAGTACAAGTGTGGACTCGGCTCCTCTTTTTTCTGCAGTGTCAAGGTGTATCTTATAACTATCCTCGTCATAATGGGTTTCCATTACGTCAAGTGGCATTCTAAGCAATGCATTGGTACCATCAAATTTTCTCGATGGTACTACAAGTACATGTTTATTGTGAATCTTAGAATTCAGTAATGCTTGAATGTCTTCTGGCTGAATCATTGGTATATCCTGAGGAAAGACTATGGTAGAGTCAAAATTTTCTTTTAACAGATAATTGTCAGCGAGTTTTACTGCATTATTGACTCCAAGCTCTTCGTGGTCGTAGATCTCTATTACACCAAATTTTTTTCCTATTCCAAGAGCTGTTTCATCTTTACTTACAATTACTGTCTTTTCTATAACTTCAGACTGCGAAAGCGTGCTCAATACTGATTCTAGCATTGTACTACAAACTCTTTCCGTTTTTTCAGGAGATAGATTTAGACGGGTCTTTGCTCGTGAAAACGTCTTTACTGGCACTATTGCACCAATACGTAACTTAGACATGCATTTGTTTCATAATAAAAGAGGCAAGAGATTCTTCATCTTTCTTTTCCTTCATCTTTATCTTTGTTTCATATACTTTCATGTCCAAGTTCTCAATCTTTCTTGTGTGTAGTCTATCAGCAGAATCAATTATCATGTGTGACGCTACCTCCGAATACATCTTGGCAAGGCCATATACTGAGACTTCGATTCCTGCAGCTTCCAAATATTTTGCGGCAGGCCCACTGACTGCAGCGTTACCTATCAGTGGACTTACAACTACCACTTTTTTCTTTGACTTGGCTAGTTCTTTTCGTATTCCCTTAATTGACAATATAGGACCAATGCTAGTTAGCGGATTTCCTGGTGCAATGATTACCAACTTTGAATCATGTATTGCGTTTACTGCGGCGGGATTCGCTCGTGCCTTGTCTGCACCAAGATATTTTATGCCTTCAACCTTATCTTGGCCTTTGTATTTTACCCAGAACTCTTGCAGGTGAAGCTCACCTTTGTTTGTCACAATTCTAGTTTCCACGCTATTGTCTGTTACTGGAATTATTTTTGTGTCTATAGCAAACTTTTGACACATCCACTCAGTGATATCAGAGAGATTTTTCCCATTCTTTAGCATATTTGTTCTCATCAGATGTATGGAAGCATCCCTATCACCTATCTTAAACCAAGTCTCTTCTCCAAGCATCTCCATCTGACGCAAAAATCCAAATGTGTCCTTCTTTATTCCCCAACCCTTTTCAGTATCAAGAATATCTGCAAGTCCATAGAGCATTGTATCTATGTCAGGACAGATGTATAGGCCATACAGCCAGTAATTATCACCAACGTTAGAAATCACAGAAAGGTCACGCGTTTGCGAAGCTATTCCTCTTACAAGTTTTACAGAACCTGTTCCTCC
This sequence comes from Nitrosopumilaceae archaeon, assembly GCA_030038445.1. Lineage (GTDB taxonomy): Archaea > Thermoproteota > Nitrososphaeria > Nitrososphaerales > Nitrosopumilaceae > Nitrosotalea. The sequence continues at coordinate 461 of JASHOW010000001.1, read as the reverse complement.
CGCAAGAATTGTTATCATTTTTCTTTTATCCTGAAAGTTACTATCAGATGTCAACAATATTACTCTTGCCAATAAAATTCCAAAATATTTGCAGTAAAAAACAATGCTAAGATTTATTACTTACTTGCAGAGTATTGTGTGCGTGACTAAGAGGCTTCTCTTTGTACCTGTTATCATGGCCTTGTTAGTTTTTGGAACTATTTCCCCAATCTGGGCAACCGTTAATTTCAGTGCAACATTACCCATGGCAGGTAACCCAATCGATCCTACCTACAATTTTGAAAAAAGTTTCTACATAAATTATCCTGCCGGCAGCAAATTACAGACCATATTGCAAGGCAAAAATATAACAATAAATTTTGACGATAATTCAACCAGCGACTCTTCAATCAAAACATTCATGCAGCAAATCAATACAGACATTGTAACAAATGAGCATAGCACTGCAGTGCTGACCAATT
>JASHOW010000050.1 GCA_030038445.1 Nitrosopumilaceae archaeon | reverse complement strand
TGTACGACATTTTAGATCGTGGTGGCACCGATATACCTCTGAAGAATCTTTGGTACAGATATGTGCCCATCTTTTGTTTGAAAGTTTTCCAGCATTGCAACCATTGTTCTTGTGGTGGCAACAAGGGTGCTGTTTAACGTGTGAAGATATTGTGGCTGATCATTAGTTCTGTCTCGAAATCTTATCTTGAGCCTTCTTGCCTGAAAGTCAAGGCAATTGGAACAAGAAGTGATCTCTCTGTAGTTGTTCTGGCCTGCCATCCATGCCTCCAAGTCATATGTTTTGGCAGAGACCTTTCCCATGTCTCCGCTTGACAGTACCATGACTCTGTACGGCAACCCAATTTTTTGATAAAATTCTTCTACTATTGACATCATCTTTTCATGTTCTTTCCAGGACTCTTCAGGCCTTGAAAAGACAAATTGTTCTACCTTTTCAAATTGATGAACGCGAAATATTCCCTTTTGGTCTCTACCGTGTGCCCCAACCTCTTTTCTAAAGCACGGGCTTATTCCTGCATATCTGACAGGCAAAGTTTTTCCTTCAATTATCTCGTCTGCATGCATTGAGGCAATGGCATGCTCCGATGTTCCAATAAGGTAAAGATCCTCCCCTTCTATTTTGTAGATGACATCTTCAAAATCACGAGCTATTATTGCCCCTTCCATAGAACTTTTGTTTATCATGTATGGTGTCTGAATAAGCGTGTAATTCTTTTCAGCTAGGAAATCTAAAGCAAACTGAGTCAATGCTTGGTTCATCCTGACAAGTTGATTCTTCAGATAGTAGAATCTTGCGCCGGCTACCTTTGCAGCTCTTTCCAAGTCCACCAGATCAAGATTCTGCGTCAAGTCTATGTGATCTTGTATCTTAAAATCGAACACAGGAATGTTTCCCCATTTTTTTATTTCCTTGTTTGCCGTTTCATCTTTTCCGATGGGAACTGATTCATGAACCAAATTTGGCAATGTCAAAGAAAGTTTCTTGTATGAATCGTCTGTCCTGATCTGAATCTCTTCTAACTTTTGTAGGTCTTGTGAGACCGATTGCATCTGCTCAATAAGCTTTACCGCATCCTCGTTTGACTTTTTTTTCCTTGCTATCTCAATTGATATCTGGTTTTTTGTCTTTCTTAACTCGTCTGTTTTTATTATCATTTCCCTTCTTTCCTTATCTAGTTTTATGAGATCATCTAGTGGAAAATCAACACCTCTAATCCTGAGCATCTCTTTTATTTTGTCAGGATTATCTCGGACGAATTTTGGATCAAGCATCAACTGGTCACTTTGAGAATAACTTGGGTCTGTTCAAGAACTTCATCAATAGTAGAGATCAGGGTTCGTATATTTCCTTTACCTTCAAATGTAAAAATCAGCACTTCCTTGGAATTTTCAATTTTAAAGGCAAGGTCCTTTGGAAAGTCTACATTATCAGGTTCCAAGGCTTTGTGAATGGCTTCAGCCTTTTTTTCTGATATGTTATTTAGAAACACTTGCACTCTGCATTCTAGAGACATTTTCTTCCAGATAATCCAGAAACTCGTCTAATTTATCCTTGGTAATTCTGGCACCTGCTGCTGCATTATGTCCTCCCCCTATTCCTGAGACCTTTGAGGCGCATTCTCTCATGAGCAGTCCTAAATTCACCTCTGATCTGCATCCCGTGGATTTTCGTGAAGAGAATTTTATGGTACCTTCCTCACCGTTTGTCCTAAGTATTACTATCTTTCCAGTATTTTTTTGTGAGCCTCCAAGAAGCGAAGATACTGCACCTGTCATGTTTTCTGGCACCAGCCCTTCACCATTTACCAGAATATACGAACCATTGTCTGTAATTCTCCATCTCTCACTTGCAAGTGTGTTCATATATGTCCTCAAAAATGTTCTATATTCTACCAGTATGTTCTCACCCTCTTGCAGCATTTTGGTTCTATCTCCCATGCAAATTGCAACACCCACTCCAGCCTTACGTATTCTGCCGCATGAGTTTAACATTGTAGAAAATTCCCTTGCATCACGCAAGAAGCTTCTCTTGTCTTCTCCAACCAAAGTATAGGTGTATCCAACTAGCTCATCTATGATGTTACTGGCATTCTTGTTTGGAATAAACTTGGAAATAGTCTGTAAAAGAATTCTTTTTTCATCTTCTGTAAGTTCTGCAGGCACCCTCCATCTACCGCCGTCCTTTAGTCTTATTCCAGATGAATTCAACAATGCAAGGCATGCATCACGATTCCACGTAAGACCTTCTATGAAGGGCTGTGAAGTAAAGGCAAGCGCATCAGGAAGTGGTCTTGTCTCTCTTCCCACAAGAAGTACATCAAGATCGATCTCAAGCTGATAATTCTTTTTTGCGGCAGCTGCAATCTCAAGATTGATTCCAGTAAAGGATTTTTTTTCACCTTGGTCTTGTCTGTCTCCTAATGCAGCTACCACTGCAATCCAGGCCAGATCCGTATTTTCTTTATGTAAAGCTTTTGAGACTAGATATGACATGCCACCTGCAGACACATCTACTCCACCGTCAAGGTCATACTTCCAGGCATTGACGACTCGCTCATTGTCAAATTCTTCTTGGGGAATCTGGTGATGATCAACAACTAGCCAATTATCATCCAATACACTGTCCAAATCTTTTGCAAATCCCCCTCCAAGATCAGTTATGATATGAAATTGTCTTGAATCATTTTTGAGCTTATCAACCAAGTTTTTACTAAACTCATTTACTGTTTTTACAGTACATTTTGCTCCAGATCTGATGAGTGACTTTGTAACAATACTCCCAGATGTAATGCCGTCGCAGTCTAGATGGGTTATTACTGATATGTTCTTACCAGACTTTATACAGTCAGAAACTTTATCATGAAAATAAGATAACGCTTGATCAATCTTGCCCATTATTCAAGTTGGGCAATGACTGCCTTATATTTCCAAGTTTTAGGTATGCGATTAATCGCCTTGTAGTAGGAGGACAGCCTGTGAACCTTTGCCTCTAGCAATTCAAGCGATCTGACATTTCTTCTATCAGACTTGTTAGCCTTGAGATGTTTTTGTAGACCTAGAGCTTTTGTAACAAGATTATTAAGATCTTCAGGCATGTCTGGTTTGATGCCTTTCTCTTCTAAAATCTGCACTACCGACTTTTTCACAATCTGCCTAGTAAGCGGGATTGCATATTGATCTCGTAACTTCACTCCGATCTCACTTGGTTTGAAGCCCTCTTTTGCATATTTTGCTACAAGTTCCTCTATCTCTCCGGGGGTCTGCTTTACCCATGTAGGGGCACTTGGAGTAACAGGTCTTATAGAATGAGATTTGCCATGTCTGTGTGAATGGAGTCTGCCCACGAACCGTTTCCTTTTTAAGCAAACATAAATGTTACTTGCAGATCCGAGCTTCTGATTTACATAAGAGTTAAATAGCAACAAAAGTCATTTTGAGTAGGTGCTAAAATGAACAAACCAATAATTATTGGAGCTGCACTACTTGCTCTTTTTGTAGTATCATCGTTTGCTCCATTTGCTGCGGCACAGTACGCAGGAGTGGGTGGCGGTGGACAAATTACTCTAGAAGAGCAGTTAAAGCTAGCACGCTCAAGAATAGCTGATGTAGAAGCAAATCCACACGCTGGCTCTGGCACACCATACCTTGATGCTAACGGTGTCGTTGGTGCGACAATCATCTCGGGTGCAATATTCGGCGGAATCTTCATTGCTTTCGTCGTAAGAGCAAAACAAGTGGAAAAAGCAAGAAAACAACACTAAACCTACTCTTTTTCTTATTTTATTATTTAGATACTCAGATCCCACCTTAATATCAGAGAAATGTATATATCGTACGTAAATTGTTTTGAATAATGATGAGCGCGATATTCGCTATGCTCGTAGGTATGCTGTCAAACTACGCAGGTCAAATAGGTCCAAACTATGACCCGTTGTTCTACGATGTCATGACCTACATATTTGCAACTATGATGTTCGCAGTATTCCTACTCGGCGTCATTGCTTTCTGGCTCAGAGCACACGGATTGGGTCAAGGCGCTATCCGAGAAAGATGGGTCGCCGAACTCGACAAACACTTTGAGAGAGAAGGCATAGGTCTGATACCAGATAACGGCAAGTACTGGTAGAATTCCATCCTTTTTCCTTCTTTTTGATTAAATCTAGTCTTATTGTCTAATTTGTCGTTCTTTTAGCTAGGTGGAGTAAAAGTGGGCGCTCCGCCGCTTCCGTTGTAATTTGAGACAAACTCGGCTCTGTAATGGGCTCCGTCTTGCAAGAGCGTGTGTATGTAGTCTGGTGATTCTACCCCATTGACATAGATCTTTGACTTGGTATCATCCATGCCACGCAAGTTAAAACCCATCAGCCACAAGAAATGGCCTACTTCAAATGGATATTCTTTTGTCCATGCTGCATGTATTACTCCATCATCTGATAACGTATACAGGGATCGTTGACAGTTGTTTGTAATTCCAACATTGGCAGGTATGTCTTGTTTTTCCCCATCTACATAAATCTCAAGTGTGGCTGATATCTGATAGTTTATTTCACGACCATTTATGCACTGGTAAAGAGGATCATCTGCCTTTACAAGTTTCTGTATCACAAGGGTATTGGTTAATGCCACACCTATGCCAATGGCAGCTGTGATTGCAAGATACCTCAGAGTCTTCCTTCGTTTTGAAGGATCTCCCATTCCAGGCCAGATCATAAACCAGCTTGGGGCTGCTCGAGTTATATACATTGACATACTGTACAGTTTAGACAGAAAGACCTGAAAATAGATAAAAGAAATTTAGAGTGAAGACTCGCCGCGCTTTTTAGTTCCTACATCTATGGCGTCATCTACACTGTAGATGAATATCTTACCTTCTCCAATCATACCAGTACTTGCATGAGATGTTATGGCATCGATGACCTTGTCTACCATGTTATCATGTACAACAACATAGATGTTCACATTCACATTATAGGCAGACTGGAATCTGCCACTTCTACCTGATGATACTACCTCTCTCGGTCTTTTTCCTCTGCCTTTTGCCGTGAAATATGTGAAGCCACCAATGTCTAGCTGTGTTAAGGCACTAAAGACTGGATCTAATTTGTCTTCTGGAATTACAGCTTCTAT
>JASHOW010000049.1 GCA_030038445.1 Nitrosopumilaceae archaeon | reverse complement strand
TCTTTGAGATCTCAATTATATCAAATAATTATACTACCATAACAAATCATGGAGGAGATATAGCTCCAACTACATTCCGAAATGGTCAGAAGATTCCATCAGACCTCACACAGCCAGGCTGGATATTTCAACCTGATTCAGGGCAGCAAATTACTGGGATTTACCTTTTTGGAACAACAACGTCTGTAACAAGCGATGATTTGACACTTACATTAGGATCAGGCAGTGCATCTCAACCTAACCCGTCATTAACAAATTCAAGTACAACCAGTATAGCTCAGACGGGACCTGATTATTCAATATATGCACTAATAGGAATTGTAATAGCAGGCGGTGCCGCAGTATATCTTTTCATGAAAAGAAGATAACCTATAGTATCAGAACCGCAGCTGAAAAAACCGTTGTCCATCTGCCCTGTGGGTCTCCAACAGCACTCTGAGTTATGTTTCGTGTTTTATATATTTGGCCTGAAATTTTCCACTGTTGCTTTTTTTCATCCCAACTCTTGTTTACATCAAATTCTATCCCCAGAGAGGATGCCAGCATCTGAGCTGCAATATCTTCTGCATATTCTCCAGCTTCTTTTTCTGTTTCGCCAAATGAGTGATATTCAGAAAGATAACCGTATTTTGTATTGTCCTTTGGCGCTGCAATTCCTACCGATGAAGCCAAAAGCCTATGTGGTTCATTGGTGTCATTTCGTGCATAGATTACAAACTGTACGCTCCCAGGCCTTATCAATTTAAGACCCTCTGCTTTAGAGACCAGTTTTGCACCAGGTGGAAAAATACTTGAAATTAGAACAATATTAGTGCCTGCAATTCCAGCATCACGTAACGCATATTCAAAGCTTGTCAGCCTGTCAGGATGTACACCCTTACCTCTAGTAAGGAATAGTTTTTTTGCAACAAGGTCTAACACGATTCCATTCTAATTTCAGATCTTTAAAAATTTACTGTTAATAGGAAAACCCTATCATAAATACGGGAGAACCATAAAGATAGCAGATGGATAGAAGTCTGACAAGGTTCTATGCAGGTATCAAGACTGAAAGAACTGCACAGCAGTATGGCCGTTATCTCAATTATTTTCTGAAATTTGTAAAAATAAAAGAGGCTGGAGGATTGCTCCAACTTAAAGATACTGCCATAAACGAGATGGTAGAGGATTGGGTTCTGCACATGAAGTCAAAAGGATTGAGGGCGAACACTATACGGGGGCAAATTTCAGCAGTAGAATTGTATCTTGGAATGAACGACCGCCCCTTACAAAACTCCAAAAAGATAAAGAAGTGGTTGCCGGCTGTGCAAAAGGCAACGGGTTCTGAGGCGTGGACGAGGGAAGACTTGCGAAAGATGATAGACTATTCCAAGTCTAAGAGAACGAGGGCAATTTTTTACACTTTTATTTCTACAGGATGTAGGCTGGGGGCGATACCGAGTTTGACGATAGGAGATACAAGTGATATGCCAGATGGGACTATGGCTGTTTTGATATACTCAAATACCAACGAGGAGTACTATGGCTATCTCACGCCGCCAGCTACGGCTTGCCTGAAAGAATACCTTGCAGAAAGAACAGAAAATGGGGAACTGTTAAAACCAGAAAATCCGCTGTTCCGCCGGTGTTATCAGGTAGGAGTTGAGAAAGTCAGGCCGATGAGTATTGGGAGTGTCAGGGTATCGCTTGAAACTGTAATCAGAAAAATACGTGGCAAGGGAGACGGGACGAGAACCAAGATACAAGAGTTTCATGGAATTAGAAAATATTTTGCTACTGTGTGCAAGAGCGATAATAGAATTTCTTGGTCGGTATCTGAAATTTTACTTGGCCACCGGTATAAGTTGGATGTAAGTTATTTCAAACCTACAAAAGAAAATCTTTGGAAGGAGTGGATGAAGGTAATGGATGGATTGATTTTGTCAGACGAGGAGAGATTGAAGATGAAAAACGAACAACAGGAAAAACAAATTCAGAATATGGAGAGTGAGAAGGATAAAATTATTGCCATCCAGCAGGAGGATATTAAAAGTTTGAAGGCTTCTGTGGCAGGAATTTGGGAGTTGTTGAAGGATTAGTTAGCTGATTTTTTTAATTCTTTCTTTTTTTCCTGAAGGCTGTCTTCTATCAATCTACGGGTTTCTTTGTCTTCTAGGAGGCGATGGATAAAGTAATCTGCGTCTTGTGTGGGCGCAGGGGGTTGTGGGGAAATGCTTAATTCGTCATTTCGGGACACAAAATTTTCTGAGAATATTTTTTCACGGGGAAGATGTTGGACAGCATTAATTAGGGTGGTATATTCGACAGGAAAAGATAGAGAATAATCATCGAGTAGTTTTTTTATGTAATGACATGTTATTTTGAAGTTTTGGGATTTTGTGTTGTCGAGCAGGATTTGCAGGAGGACTATTGCGTGGGCGGGATAGTGAAGAAAATAATTGTAAGCTTGGTTGATTTCTCTATGGGCATAGTTTTCGACATTTTGTTTAATAAAGTTCAGGGGGCTGGTCTGAGAAAGTGTGTAAAAAGGACTGTTTTTGATGAATATTCTTTCAATCAAATCTTCTGAAAGAAGCTGGTTAAGGACTTGGCTTATTGTTCCTGCTGGGATTTGGGATATTGATTTCAGTTGTGCAAAAGATTGAGGCTCTTTTTGAAGTTGTTTTAAAATCCTATCTGCATAATCGTAGATCGTGGTTGTGCCTTTTGGCATTATATAGATACAGTTTAATTAGTTATTAGTGTATGCAGATTATTATATTTACCGGTGTTTAGTCAATTTTTATTATGTTGAAATGACAATCATTTAGATAGTGAGAAAATTCCACGCCTATTTTGTGCCATACAAGCGAGTAAATGCACATAGTATGTAAATATACAAAGAACAATATATTTTTATATCGTTATAATGTATAATACACCTATGGAAACCAAAGCAAAACGCTATCCGGCGTTCGTGGGAGTTGGGCGCTGGGTGCGTAATCAGAAAACGGGCGAAACTGAGCTGAAAATCTCTATTTGGCCTTTTGAAGCCCGCAAATCAGAACAGGGTGTTGAGGCGCCTTCATTGGAATGACCAAAAATATCTGCTGTGAATGCCAACGACAAATCATCGCAACAGCAGAAAATCCATTCTTTCATACCGAGGAACAGAAGCGGATTTGTGCAAAAAAGATCGCCGAGCGTTGGGTACCAAAGGTTAGTGCAGTTGCATTAATCACCCTTTTCATTTTTGTTGGAGGTGCCGGCGTGTTGGCAGACACAGACCTTCACCTCTTCGACCCACAAAGTGAAATTATCCTAACACGCGAAAACGTCCAAAGCATTACCGAACCCCAAGGAACTACAATCACGGGAACTTGTAACTGCCAAGTGCAATCAACTTTAGAAAATTTTGTCCAAATGCCATCGAGGGATGGGACAACACATTTTAGCGGACAAGTCAGGGACGTGCAATCCACTATCACGTTTTCAGATGGCACTACAATTTTAGTTGAACCGGCGACGTTCCCAATTCCAACATGGGTGTTGGTCGCTGGGGGTATTGGGAGTGCTTGCCTGATAGGTGCTGTTGTTGCTCGAAGGAGGGAGCAATAGAAATGTCCTATAAAATTCCCCTTTCTTTTTTTGATAAACCTAACTTGCAGTTGCGGAATAGAGTAAATCCTCAGAAAGTGTTTTGTGTTGTTGCTTATGGTTCTATCTCGTCGAAATTGGCGTTGATACTTTGCCAATATCTAAAGTCAATCAATTCTCCTGTTGCGTTGCTCGTTGCTGGCTCTCCATCTGCGCAAGAATACCGAGAGATAAGAAAGAAGGCTCACAAAATTGTCGGGAGAGATCGTAGCCATATCATAGAACCACAGACTACGGTTGTTGGTAGTGGCAAAAGTATCGAAACAGGGTGTCTAAACTTACCTGCGTATCGCTCAAAAATAGCCGAAGCCAAAGAGGTTGCTGATACGGTTTGCGCCAAAGCCCGTAGCGTTGGGCTTGTTAGTATTCAGACAACCGGCGGCTCTTCAGGAGGCATAGGAACTGCCCTCTTTGAGGCGTTCCGTCCGAGTTTTACTTATTCTGTTGCAGGACTAATGAGTGCGCCTGACAGCGCAAAGTTATGTCAAAAAAACCAGATGATTATCGAGGCGCAAATGAAAGGCTGGCACGCCATTTTTGACAAGCACATTAACTTTAGAATAAACAATCCTGAAAAAATAGAGGATATTGATATTGCCTCTATGGGCATTATCGGTGGAATTATTACAAAAACAGAACCTGTTGTTGGTGAAGACTATGAATTAAGTGATTTGTATAGCCAATTTCCGTCGTCATTTTACAATCTAGACACGGGAGTGATTTTAAATCCAACAGATAGCAAGTTCAACCCATTTCCGCTTGTTAGTAGAGTGCCCAACCGTGAAACTTCAATTTTTCAGGCTGTAAAGTTGGTGAGCCGTATGGAGTTCAAGTCAGAAGATACTGCTTACATCGCAGGCCTACATCAGTCGCTTCTTGGCAGGGTTCAAGATGAAGCTGAAGCAAGAAGGCAGATGGTAAATCTTCGCTTTGTAAATGCCCGCTTTGGCAACAATATGATTGCTGTTGGAAGGGTAAGGGAAGTGCCATAAATGTCTGATGACAACTTTTGGGAGAATTGGCCTCTTATCAGAGAGATAGCAGAGGAATATCTGCATACAAGAGGCAACGAACTTGGACGTGAAATAGAATGGGAAAACTTGGACTTTGAATGTTGGGTGGGATATGTCTGTTGCTGGAAGGAAGAGATTGACAACGAAGTTGCTTGGATAAGGAAGTCGGAAAATGCAATCTGATCGCACCAAAAAGATGGAGCAGATTGGAACTGCTGGTTCTAAATATCTATTGGCTGTAAATTATACTAAGTGGTTAAACGGGACTAAGACAACTTTTCAGAATAACTTCTCTTACAGAGTGGTATCTCTTACAGGGATTGTGGTTGGGTATTAGCATATTCATCGCCATATTTGCAAGCATAGCGGTTGGGAGTGCTAGTCTTGTATCGTTCTTTCTTTGGAGATATTTACGCCACCATGATTTGATAAAAAGTCATGTGCACTCTGTTGGGGTCATGATGCGAAAGGTTGATGAGGGCAACCCTGCGCTTGCACAAAAAAACTACATTACTGTTGCCCCGCAACTGCTACCTGCGGAGGCGGTGGACATTACCGGATATATTGACAGCCCGCATAAGGAAAATTCATTTTGTCTTATAACAGGTAAGGCAGGGGTTGGGAAGACTTCACTTACTACTCTAATAATGAAAGAGTGGTCGGAGAAAACAAAAATTCCCTGCATTATTTTTTCTCTAAAGCAAAGAGTGGAAGGACAGAGACCGGAATTTGATTTGCCGAATTTCAGGCTAATTGATATGTCATTACATACGATTGCCGATATTAACAACAACCGATTTTCTTTTCTGTCGAGTTTTATAACTGCGCTGTATTCTGATTTGACTAACAGGGGTGTTATGAGCCATAACATCAGAACCACTTTGCATGATTTGGTATCTGACAGAACAATCAAGACATGGGAGGAGTTGGAGGTTAAAGTCATGTCGGCGTTGAAGAGCAACAAGAACGCCAACTTTGAACAATCAACGCTTAATGCGATCTTGGGCGATATACGAATTTTAAAAGAGGAAATACGAGGTGAGCCACTTAACATAGATTGGAAAAATAACAAGGAAAATCTGATATTGGATTTTGGGTACCTCGGGGAGGGAGAACTGTCTGTTGTTATTACGTTCTGGGCAGAGTATTATCTCAGGCAACTCTACAAGACACGGGTTAAGGTGTACTGTTCCATTACGGAATCATGGAGATTGTTAAAGACAACGGACACAGTTTTAACTCACATTTTGCGTGAGGGACGAGTTTCTTGGGCTGGCGGTGTGATGGACACGCAAAACTATTCTGACATACTCCCGTCGCAGATGCAGTTTGCTACGGTATTTCAGCACAGGACAGGAAATCCAGAAGATTACAAAGTATTCAGACCATTTGTAGCTGATTGCGTGGAACAACTGAGAGGTAGACAGTTTATAGACCTTACAGCCACACATGGCGGGCAGACCACAATATTCGAGTTGGACATTCAAGGAATGTATAAAGAGATTGGGAGGCTAAACGATGAAAAGATTGCGGAACAGAAAGAGATTGATGATAACGTGTATGTTCCGCCTGTAAATGACAATATGATTATTGCAGAGAGTAAAGCACCTGTGCAGGTGGCTACCCATTCTATTGTTTCTTTTGCTGTTCCAACTCCACAGAAACGAGATAAGGAAAAATTGAAAGAACAGATTATCGAGTTGTTAAAGGAAGGAGCATACTACCAAAATGAAGTATGCAAGAAAGTTGGAATAACTGACAGGGAGGACACCGACAGGACGGTTGTAAAGAACATCATGAAAACTCTTGTTGATAACAAGATTGCGAAAAAGGAAATCTACCTAAATCACAAGGACAAGGAAATAAAATATTATTTCATTAATGAGCAGAGAGCCGAAAGTTCTTTACATCGCAAAGGCGTGGACGAGATAATTTCTATTGCGGAAAGTCTTGAGATAGAAGTTCAGGGGCATTACATAAGCAATCAGAATTGGGACGTGGAAACGTCATTTTGCTTTATTGACTTTAAGCGTATGGCTACAAATTTCAAGGATGATATTGCAAAGTTGCAGACAAGCCAGAAGGTTGTGATTTTTGTCTGTATGAATAGGGGTGTAGAGGCAAGATACAGGGATAGCCTCAGTATGGTTGAGGGTTTGGCAAGTTCAAAATATGTAATTTGCTGTCTGCCTGAACTTGCGGACATTTTAAAGAGGCTGGGCAAGAGTGGATAGAGCGGGGCTTGGGCTCTTAGGAATAGGAATGTTTGGAGTGCTGTTTCTCGTTCCGTTTCTAGTCGGTTTTTCTGGAAACATGATTTTTGCTGTTTTGATCGTTCCGTTCCTTCTTGCGAGTGCGCTTCCTTTGTGGAAAGAGGTCAAGGGGTATATTGCAAGCGGGAACCACGGCAGGCAAGTAAAGATAGATTGGAAACAGATGCCTATTGCTTCTCTAAAGGCTTATTGTGTATTGATTGCGCTTCCTTTCTTCAAAATAGAGAGCATGATAAAAGATTACAGGGTTTGGAAGTTGAATAGAAAGCCAAAACCTTTGAAATACCGCTTCAAGGCGTTGAAGCCTGTTGTAAAAGATGGAGAGGGTAATCCTATAACCCTCACATCTAGAGGAGCGATAGTGTTTCTTACTGTATTCAGTTGGATTGTTTTTTACAGTATTGCATTTTTTGTTTTGAAATTAAATTCTGTTGATGATTTTAGTTGTGCAGGAGTATTTGCTACGGCAATCCTAGTTTCTTTTTTGATGTTGTATGTCAGACGCAGAATTAGAAGACAAGTTATACAACTCATAAAGAAGCCGAAATTTGGTAGATGGTATTGGATAACGTCTAGTTTAATTATCATGCTAGGATTGACAGCGTCGTTCAATTACGGTCTTCATCTGTGGTGGATTGGGAGCGGGCTTGGGCTGACGCTCGTTTTAATTTCATACTTGAAAAGTGTTAGAAAACGGGGCTTTGCTGATATGGCTTGGACGGGTGCTAGGTTTGATGCCAGCAAGCTGAACAGCAGAAACTTTGGGCATAGTATTAGAGGCGGAAACAAATTTTCTTTTAATGAAGGAAGGAGTTTCAAATTCAGGTCTTCCGACGACAAGTGATTACTTTAAGTTTCAAAAACTGCCTGTTGGGTATTTAGTTTTATCTTTGCAATAGTTATCTGTGATTGACATGACAAAACTGTATTTGTCTGAAAAGGCATTCAGGGCACTTGTTCAAGTGTCAAGCGAAATGAAGATACCGCAGAGCGAACTTGTGTCGGAGTTGATATTGCAGTATGCTAAAACTCCGATAGAACAGAGAGATAGCCCTTCGCATCTGTGCGCCTTTTGTTCTCTTGCTTTTTTTTCTGAGGATGCACTGACGCACCACTTGCAACGCCACAAGGACAAGATGGTTGTGAAGAACGAGGCGAGCAAGTGAGATGCAAGAATTGTGACAAGGATATTTTTTTCTCTGTTAGCAATCGCCTATGCGTCATAGTGCGTTGTGGCAACTGTGGTCTTGTAGCCAAGACCTTGCCTGTAAAAAACATGCATAGAAACAAGAGGTAATCGAATGAACGTCATACGAACTTGGAGGGACG
>JASHOW010000048.1 GCA_030038445.1 Nitrosopumilaceae archaeon | reverse complement strand
CTGTCTTTTTTCGGCTTTACCGTCAATGATTTTTTTAATTGATCCGTACAATTCTGAGCAAGTCATTGCTCTTCCTGTGTACTTGACAATATAATAATCAACTTTATGATCCAAATTTTCGTTTAATAGTTTTCCAAGCTGTGCAGAATAGTTAGCTTCAATATCTATGATGGTTTTAACGCCTTGAAATAAAGACTTGATATGACTGGTAGGGAATGGGTGCAATAGCTTTACTTGCGCAAACCCAACATTATAGTTGTCTTTTCTTAACATTTCAATCGCATCTAATATTGGCCCTTTAGTAGATCCCCAGCTTACAATACAAAAGTCAGAGATTCCGTAATTTGCCACTTGATCTTCCTTTGAAATGGTATCCAAGGCAACCTCAATCTTTCTTGCTCGTTTGTCCATCTTGTATATCCTGTTTTGCGGATCTTCTGAGATATGCCCTTCCACGTCACTTTCATCACCCGTATTCCAGAATATACCATTTTCAAGCCCTAATCTTGACCGCGGAGATATACCATCTTGAGATGGTGTAAAACGCTTGTAATTGCCATCATCAATCTTTTCCAAGAGTTTGCCGCGCTCAATTGTGATCTTTTTTGGATCAAATCTTTTTACCGTTGCCACTGTACTTGCAATGAATTTATCCATCATGTGAATTACTGGCATCTGAAATGTTTCCGCAAAGTTGAAGCACTTTGCAGTGTCATAAAATCCCTCTTCAATATCTCCAGAAGCATAAACAATCCTTGGAAAATCTCCATGCCCTGCATGTATTGCAAAGAGTAGATCATCCTGTCCGTGTCTTGTAGGAAGTCCTGTTGATGGACCGCTTCTCTGGTAAAGTGTAACTACAATAGGCACCTCGTTTATTCCTGCCCAGCCAAGTGCTTCAGCCATAAGGGAAAACCCAGGTCCAGATGTGCTAGTAGCAGCCCTAGTACCTGTTAATGCAGCTCCAATTAGCATTCCTATTGCGGAGATCTCATCTTCAGTTTGCACTATGATGTTAGATCCTGGCCTGTTGTTTTCAACATCAAACGTTTCATGCGATTCCAAAAATACACTTTCATCAGATGCGGGTGTAATTGGATAGTATGATTGAAATCTACATCCTGCTGCCATTTTTCCCAAGCCCGTAGATTGAAAGCCCTGCACAAGTATTGTATCGACATCCTTTTGAATTATTGATAACTGGTATTTGAATTTCTGATATTTGGCAGTTGCAAAGTTATAGGCATAGTTTGCCGCATGCTT
Source organism: Nitrosopumilaceae archaeon (assembly GCA_030038445.1). GTDB lineage: Archaea > Thermoproteota > Nitrososphaeria > Nitrososphaerales > Nitrosopumilaceae > Nitrosotalea. The sequence goes on along the minus strand of JASHOW010000048.1, from coordinate 2,138 downwards.
ATTCATCTCTGCAATCTTGGGCTTACTTGAAAAGATTCCATCTACTGATCGTAACAGAGTATCCGGCGGCAAGCCCAACAAGCCAATTGATACGGATACGGACAGAACATTTAGCATTCTGAACATTCCTCGAATTGCTGGATTTTTCATCTCATCTGCCAAGGTAGAAAGTATTGTCTTAAATGAGACAGGGTATAGGGTCACGCCTCTTTCTTTTGCTTCCTCAAGCATTCCTTTTACAGTAAGTGGTTTATTTTTTGAGGAGAGATATTTTTCTAGTCGTTCTTTGAATGGTCTGTCAAGGGTAGGCACTTCATCAGTTTTAACCTGTTCAAGATCTGACTCGTATACAATTGCACCATCATTATGGACGTCATCGACATGCCTGAACAAGGTTTCTGCATCAAATGCTGCAAGCATAGTGATTCCGTTTACGTTGGAATGAATTGGCTTGTCAGATACTCTAACTCCAAAATAGCTGTGTTCTCCCTTTATATTCGAGTAATATTCTCTTTTTCCGAAAATTTTCAGTCCGCATTCTGCACAGGCCCTGGCAAATATGTTAGCGGCAGATTCAACGCCTCCACCCTGTGGACCACCTATAACCCACGTTAGATCTATTGAAGCCACGTGGAACCTAGTTCTTCATCAAATATTAACAATACTATAATTCTTGTTTTATAACCTAACCACCAGTAGCTGCGTCAAACAGAGCACATTCACACTTGTCTCGCTCTCCGCAAAATGGACATACACAAACACATTTTTCAATGGGATTTCCGCATTGAACACAAACAGCGAATTCTTCTTTGTGTTTCAATTTGATATAGTTATGCAGAGTTATTATAAATGAGTTATCATATGAGTTTTTGAGTGTCTTTCTAGATGAAGATCCTACTTACCCGTCGCTTGCATGATTTTGCAATAAAAGAACTAAAGAAGAGATACCAGGTTGAGATCCATACTGGCAAGATACCCATGCCAAAAAATCTGCTCGTATCCAAAATAAAAGACAAGGATGGCTTGATTTGCTATCCGTATGACAGAATTGATTCAGATGTAATAAATGCTGGAGTTAGGCTCAGGGCAATATCCACCTTTAGTGTTGGATATGACCATATTGACAACATTGCAGCATCGCGCAAAGGTATTGTTGTAAGCTATACCCCAGAAGTGCTTACAAATGCCACTGCAGATCTCACCATGGCCCTCATGCTAGATCTCTTTCGCCGAGTTAGTGATGGAGATAGGCTGATTCTTAAAGGAGGATGGAGGACAATACTTGGACCATACGAATTTCTGGGCTATGACCTGCACGGAAAGACTCTGGGTATAGTTGGCATGGGAAGAATAGGCATGGCAGTTGCAAAGAGGGCATTGGGCTTTGAGATGAATATATTGTACCACAACAGAAAGAGGATCTCTTCTCAAAAGGAAAAAAGTTTGAAGGTACAATATGTATCTCTTGAGGAATTATTCACAAGAAGTGATGTCATAAGTATTCATGCACCACATACTCCAAAGACACATGAGATGGTAAATCTCCGATTACTCAAAAAGATGAAACGGACTTCATTTCTAGTAAATACTGCACGAGGTAAAATAATTAACGAGAAAGATTTGGCTACTGCCTTGAAACAAAAGATCATTTCTGGTGCTGCTTTAGATGTATTTGGTAATGAGCCAGTAGACGATTCTAATCCTTTAACAAAGCTGCCAAATGTAGTGATAACCCCACACATAGGAAGTGCTACTGTAGAGACTAGGAAAAAGATGGCAGAGATTACAGTGCAAAATCTTATTCTGTCTCTTTCTGGGAAGAGGCCAATCTATCAGGTCAAAGTTGAATCAAGTCATTCGGATCAACCTTAATGCATGCAGTTCCCACTGGCCTGAGCTGGCCAAAAATAATAGAGCCCTGTGGAACCTTGCCTTCTTTCTGTAGAGATTCTAGTTTATCGCCAAACATTTTCTTATGGTTGTCACATGTTACTCCTACCATATATTCATCAGAATCTGATTTTACAGAGATAACAAACTCTGGAGGCATTGGACAATCTTTGCCATTTTCTCTAACAGAGCAACGTTCCGGCATCATTTGATCTTTTTGTATCATTTCACAATATTAAGTTTGATCA
>JASHOW010000047.1 GCA_030038445.1 Nitrosopumilaceae archaeon | reverse complement strand
CAGTCGTTATATAATAATGATACATCCAACAATGGATTTTGTGATACTCAGTGAATTCAATTAATCAATAGTACAAATATGATGATCTAATTGGATCTTTAGAAAGTTCTTCCTTTTTGTAATCTACACAGAACATCAAAATATGCTTTTATTTGTGCATGGGATGGATTCAGTTCTTTTATTGCCGCAACATCGACATTTAGTTTTTCCAACTGTGAATAAATTTCCTTATCTTCAATGGTATCGATCAGAGCTTGCAATGAAAATGGCTTTTGCATTATCTCGGTAATTTGCCCTAATTGTTTTATAGAATCAAGAAAAGTCTCTTGGATATACCCAGAAGCAAATATGATTCTCTGCCTTGGATTAGTCACCAAGATTTCTTTTGCTACTTCAATTCCATTTTTTTGTGGCATTTGATAGTCTAAGACAACTGCATCAAATGGAGTTTCAGAACCATCTCCAGGTTGTTGTTCAGACTCTATTCTATATACTTTAATGCATTGTTCTCCATCTTTACAAACTGTGACATCATGACCTTTTGCTTCAAGAGCAAATTTGTACTGATCCAAAAGATCAGATTCGTCATCAGCTATGAGTACTTCCATCATCTAACTCAAATTAGAATAACAATATATCTTATTTGTGGGAGTTTGTGTAGAACGTACAAACACGTGCTAATTTAGTTGGTAATACTTTATTTAGGTACTGGGAACCCTATCATTCCCAATGTAATAAGTTCCCAGTTCTTATTTTTTACAAAAGTTTGAATGGAACCAATCACTTTTTATTCAGAACATACAAATCAATTAATTCTATTTTTATTAAATAACAGATTGTATGAGAACAGGTAAGTATGTCATAGCATTAGCTATTGCCATCATAGGAATTCTTGCTGTACAATATGCGGCAGGTTCGATGTACAACATCAATGTTGGATGGGGAAGTAGTGGAATAGCAGTAAATCCATCAACCAACAAAGTATACGTAACTAGTTATGTATTTGATTTTGTTGCAGTTATAGACGGCTCAATAAATAAAATGATAGATAACATACCGCTTGACCAAAATGGGTTTCTCATTGGTTCTGGACCTACGCATGTTGATATTAATCCATTGACAAACATAGCCTATGTCACAAACCGATTCTCAAATCAAGTATCGGTGATAAATGCAAGTGCAAATAAGGTTGTAACTAATATTCATGTGCAGAGCAGTCCATGGGGGGTTGCAGTAAATCCATCAACCAACTTAATCTATGTTACAAATCTAATATCTAATTCAGTATCAGTAATTAATGGTACAGATAATGTAGTATTGATAAACACGCCAGTCGGTAATGGGCCATGGGGGGTTGCAGTAAATCCATTTACCAATAGAATCTACGTACCAAATAGTCTTTCAGATTCACTTAGCGTAATAGACGGTAAGACAAACAGAATAATTTCTACCATACCAGTAAATGGAGGTCCATGGGGAGTTGCAGTAAATCCTATCACTAATTTGGTTTATGTCACTTGTTGGAATGATGGTTCAATATCAGTAATAAATGGTACAACAAATAGCTTGATAACAACCATACCAACAATGGCTGGCTCATCAGCCATAACAATCAATCCAATAACTAACAGGATATACGAAGCCAATGAGCAAACTGGAACTATATTTGAAATAGATGGAAATTCAAATAAAATATTAAATGAGATTAATTCTGGAGTATCAGCTAGAAACATCGCAGTAAATTCTCTTACCAATAAGCTATATGTATCAAGTCTTTTTTCAAATAATGTTGTTTCAATAGATCTTTCCAATTCTAGTTCCACGGATAATTTATCATCTGCAAATCAATCCAGTTTTACATATCCAGAAACATCATTAACTAACAATACCAAGTTTAACATCACACCAACACAGTTACAACAACTTATTGGAGAAAATTCCACACTGGATATAACACCTCAGGAGCTTCAGGAACTAGTAGGTAAGAATACTACCTTGAACATCACAGCAGAGCAATTACAACAACTTATTGGAGAGTCTGTCAATACCACATCGCTTGAGGAGACTGCGTCTAATAATCACACACTGGATATAACACCTCAGGAGCTTCAGGAACTAGTAGGTAAGAATACTACCTTGAACATCACAGCAGAGCAATTACAACAACTTATTGGAGAAAATTCCACACTGGATATAACACCTCAGGAGCTTCAGAATGCACTATACAGGAATTCTACGCTAGATGTTAATGCAAGTTTATCATTTTCAAAAGGCGATTTAGAAAATCTTACTGCTTTATTAGACAAATTTACAAATCAAACAGATATCTCTTCTCAAGGAAATGAGTCTAGTATAAACCTCCTATATGTTACCTGTGCTATTAAGAAAATGGATCTTGGAAAGATCTTTGAGAATTTTTCTATGCCATTATCAGATTGTAAAATTACTGAATAGTTCACCAACCATATAACAAATGTTGTTTTTCATTTTGTAGTTCTTAGTAGCTCATTCAATTGGTGCAATCAATCACTTTTAAACCGTTTATCTGTTTTATTCAATTAAAGGAGAGGGTCAACAACTTTGATTTCTCCATGGTATTGATAAAATGTATTCAGATATAGAAAAATCCCAATTACAAGCACATCTTGCAGCTAGAATTATTGAACATACTATAAAAGAAATGCCGCTAGTTAATGATTTTGAGCTGATTGAAATAGAAATTCCGCTTGAGACAAGAAAAAAGATAGAATCTTTGGTGAGCATCTACAAAAAATCCATATCAAAAAATAACACGCATATGACAAAATACAGTCTATTATCAACGGAAATAGAGTTTGGATTATGTAATTTTTTCTATAGCATTAGAAATTACCAGGATGCATTGGAACAACTAGAAAATATAACAAAATTCCATACATGCAATACAAAAGCTATTCTGTGTAAAAGTATTATTCAAGAATTGATTGGTAGGTTTGAAGATGCAATAAAATCTTGCGAGTTTATACTATCGATAGATTCTAGAAATCTTGATGCGTTACATAGAAAAGGCGTCTTGTTTCTAAGGTTAACAAGGCAAAAGGAAGCAATAGAGTGCTTTGACAGAGTGTTAGATATCAATCCAAGACATGAGCTGGCATTATACAATAAAGGAATGGTATTATCTGAGATGACAAGAAGAAAGGAAGCAATAGAGTGCTTTGACAGCATATTGGGAAATAATCCAGGTCATATGTTATCTTGGTATAACAAAGGAATGTTACTGTCAGAGACAGATCCCCAAGTAGCAATAGAGTGCTTTGACAGAGTGTTAGATATCAAACAAGATCATGCCCCTGCATTATATAACAAAGGACTCATGCATGAGATGCTAGAACGTCTTGATGAGGCGGCAATATGTTATGATGCGGTGTTACGCATCAATGCAAATCATCTTCCTTCATTGTTTCATAAAGGGATCATACTGGCAAAGGCAGGTTTGACAGATTCTGCCATAACGTCTTTTGACAGAGTGTTAGATATCAATCCAAGACATGAGCTGGCATTATACAATAAAGGAATGGTATTATCTGAGATGACAAGAAGAAAGGAAGCAATAGAGTGCTTTGACAGCATATTGGGAAATAATCCAGGTCATATACCTACCTTGTATAATAAGGGATTGGCACTTGAGTCTCTTGATTTATTTGAAGATGCACTATCGTGTTATGACAGAATAATAGAGATTGATAAGAACTATGGAAACATACAGTGTCAGAAAGGAAGATTGTTATCATCAATTGGAAGACACGAAGAAGCAATAGAGTGCTTTGACAGCATATTGGTATCAAATCCAGTCAATACTAATGCACTTTATTACAAATCATGCACCATGTTAAAAGCTGGAAAAAAGGAAGAATCATTTAACCTATTGGAGGCAATGATTTTGCTTGATCCTAGGTATAAGGATGTGTTAAGAAATGAGAAAGATCTGGAAGGATTTAAGATTGATAAAAGATTTGTCAAATTAATGAATTAAGATCTGAGTAACATTCCTTACGCTTCATATGTTTGTTTGGAACAAACAAGGTACTATATTGAAATGTTTAATACAAAAAATAGATGTGGTCCTAATTGGTCCTAAGAATACTTGTTGCCGAAGATAATCAAGATTTAGCAGATACTTATAAGACTGCGCTTGAAAATAGAGGTCATGTTGTTATAATAGTAAGAGATGGCATAGAATGTCTTCAGACGTATTCGGATTTTTTGAAAAATAACGAAGAGAACAAATCATTTTTTGATATAGTAATATTAGATCAACAAATGCCCGGTATGGACGGAATAGATGTAGCAAGAGAAATCCAGAGGGTAAATCAAAAACAGCGAATAATCTTCATTACGGGTTATGGAGCAAAAGTCATTAAAAAATTACGTAGTCTTAAGGAAGAAGTAGAAGTCATGAATAAACCATTCACGTTAAAGGCTCTAGTTATTCAAATTGAGGGGTGGTCTCTTTTTATGTGGCGAGAACATGCAAGGCGCGGGTTTAAGGACTGGGATGGGTATTCTGGAACTTCAGTACCTGTAGGCCCAAGCAGATCTACGTGATTTTGGGTTTTGAATGGAGAAAATAAGTCTTGAAATATCAAAAGGCAAGTACAGGTTTTAGAATAGGCGCATCAGTTGGCATCATAATATTGATGCTTGGGATTGCAATATCTCTGAGTATTTCCTCTACATACACTATTAGTAACCAAATGAAAGTTGTGACAGATTTTAACATGCCACTTGAGAAGACAATAATTCAGATGAATGACATTCAAAAAAATCAAGAAAATACACTTGATAACGCAGTTAAATTCTTGCAGATAAAAGACGTGCAAGGATTTCAATCATCCAAAAATGAGTTTCAAATGTACAATAATCTAATGAATGATCAAATAATACAAGTAAAGAACATCGTTAAGATAGGAACAGACACATTACCACAAGAATATACCAATCCACAGTCTAACATAATACTTACAAGAATAACAGAGATAGAAAATCTCAATATAGAATACAGACACTTGGCAGACAATATTTTTCAACCAATTAATATGGAACATATTAGTAAAACATATACACTTTCAAATAACTTGGAGGCCAAAGAAGATTTGTTAAACGCAAAGCAGAGTGAACTCTTGAATGACATTGAATCGTCATATCAAAATATGGATATCGCTGTTGATGAAAATAAACAGAAATCTCTGATGCTGGAAACTATCATAATAATAGCTGTTGGGATTATTTCTCTAACATTAGGTTATTTTGTAAATCAAATAAACAAAGATCTAGCACACGAGGTTATCAAGAAGACAAAGTCTCTTCAAAAAGCTAATGAGAAGCTTAGAAAATTAAACATATTAAAAGATGAATTCATTAGCGAAGCATCTCATGAGCTTAAAAGTCCTCTCAATCCAATATATGGATTTGTTGAGCTTGCAAAATGCGGTGATATGGATAAAGAAGAAGCCCTTTCTGGAATCGTGAAACAAGCACATCAAATTGAAGAGGTAGCAAACAAGATGTTAGATCTTGGAAAAATAGATAACAACAGATTACATCTATCCGTTGAGAGATTCAACCTTAATTCTCTCATATATGATATTGTCAAGATGGCACAATTACATTTAAACGAGAATATAATGCTAGAAACAAAACTAGTAGAAAGTATAGAGGTTGAGGCAGATAGGGTACGCATAGGTCAAGTTATTCGAAACATACTCAACAACGCCATAAAGTTCACACATAGTGGGCAGATACAGGTGGCATCTACTCTCAACGATGACAATACTGTAGAAGTTAAGATAAGTGATACAGGTCTTGGGATACACCGTGATGTACTTCCTATAATATTCAACAAATTTGTTACTATGAATCATAAGAGAGAAAATCTCGAAGGCAATGGGTTGGGATTATACATCTGTAAGGGAATAATAGATGCACATCATGGAAAGATCAGCGCATATAACAATCCAAGTGGTGGCGCTACCATATTATTTTCCATACCAATAACGCAACATGCAGATAATAAAAGATTACAATCGCTTTTCAACTAGTTTGTATGTTATGAACAGACTAGTATTAATTTGATAATACAGATAACGTCACAACATGGGACTTCAAATACTGTCAGGAGAGGACAATGAATTTGCAGCTCTGCAATACAGAAAAGTATTTGAAAAAAACCAACACGTGATCATAATAACAAGAGATGGCGAAGAATGTGTAACAAAATACAAGAATGCACTAGAAAAATGCTCTGCTGAAACAGACCCGTTTGATATAGTTTTACTTGATTTTGTAATGCCAAAGAAAAATGGGGTACGAGTAGCAAAAGAGATACTGGATTTACGACCACATCAAAAAATCATATTTGCATCTGCATTTGGAAATGGCGTACTAGATGATGCTTCTGCCATCCTGAAAGACTCTATTGAGATATTACAAAAACCATTTTCACTAGAGTTCCTAGTTAAAAAGATAGAAAATGCTTGTACTTTTAAGAGTTTGCGTTAGGTCTACATGAGTTCCATTTTGGAATCCATTACAAAGTAAAAATTCCACAAGCATTATTTCTAATATTAAAATTATAGAAATATTGGATTGTACAATCAATGTAGTCATGCCAGAGTCTATGATCAGGTGCATAGATAATCTATCTAGAAATAAGAACTGTTCAAAAAATACCATTATAAAACTAGCAGTTGCAAAATTTCTATTCAATCAGGATCTGCCCAATCCAGAGATAAGCAAAAATGAACATAGAGGAACAGAAGTACAATCAGATGACGCTATATGTGAAGAGATTCCAATTGATAAGATAGTCTCTGTTCAATATACATTAAGTGATGGAAGAGTTATTCATATCATACGACAAAGTAAATTGCATTAAGTGGCATAAGGTGAATGCATTCCATATTTCTGCGAAATATTTTTTGGCAATCTCACTGTAAATATTGTAGGTGGAGATCTTACTGATATTGTACCGCCGTGTTGTTCTACTATGCTTTTACAGATCGACAAACCAAGACCTGTACCAGTTTGTTTTGTTGTAAAGAGAGGATCAAATATTTTTGGTAGTATGTCTGCAGATATTCCAAGTCCCGTATCCTCAAATTCCAATTGAATACTTGATCCCAAGTCAATCATTCTAATTTTTATTTCTCCTTTATCCTCCATGGCTTGGATTGAATTAATTATTAGATTTGAAAATACAGCTTCAAGTTTTCTTGAGTCACAATTCACTTGAATATCAGATAGTGGTTTTGATATTTTTATGTCAGGAGGAATCATGATGCCAACTATTGCACTATCTATTGTAGCAAGGATTGAAGTAACTTGAAGTGTCAAATCAGATCGTTTTACAAAATTTAACACATCGTCAATTTGATGGGTCATCCTTTGTACCGCCCTATCAAATCTAGTAAAATGTTGCAATCTTTCTTCCACTCTCATGTTTGGCTTTACACGCATTATATCCATCGTATTTTTAACGATGGAAAGGGGATTACGTAAATCATGAGCCAATCTTGCAGCCAGTTCTCCTATTACGGTAAATTTTGCAGCCTTTATCAGATCTTGAGTTTTTTCATCTACTTGTTTTGCGAGAAAATCGCGTTGCATGGATAATTCTTTTTCTTTTGTAAGTACTTTGTCTAGTTTTTCTTTTAATTCTACAGTCATTTTATTATAATGAAACTTTTGTTGTTCAAGATCATGATTAGATTTGGCTAGCTCGTCATTCTTTTTGTTCAATGATGCGCTAAGGTCAAGTAGGAAACCAACTTTGTCTTGTAGATCGTGATTTATCTTTGATAATTCTTTGATTTTTTCCATAGATTCTGATGCCAATTGATTGAGGAGTTTTTCTTTTTCTTGAAGTTCAGTTTTTGTAGAATCAAGCTCCTTGAAAGCGCGTCCAGTAAGGGCTCCAAGGTCCTCCACTAGAGATTTTCTTTCGTGTTCTGCAGGTTGTTGTGTCATTTTAACATACTATTCTCAGAAAGGGACATTAACTCTTATGTTTGTATAAAATGAACGAACATGTTTTATAACTACAAAGTTCAAAAAAATTTAACTCGTATACTTCATTAGAATTATCATCAACCATATGATGTAAGTATTTTCTGCACTTGATAAGGCTAGCGTATTTTCATAGTAGACAAGCTAGACAAAGAGAGACAATTGGATTCCAATCCCCTTTCAATATGAAATTTATAACATGTGATTTTATGATATAACTAAACATGTTGTGTAATATCTATATTCAAATGGTTTACATAGAATTTTCTGTAGAAAAACAACATGCCCAAAACTTCGAATTGTTCTATTAATAATATGGTATCAAGATTGACAAGCCATCCCCCCATCATATCGTTCATTATTGCATATGTCATTGAAGCAATTTGATCAAGGCGTGCAAAATCAAAAAACATAACATTTTGATGCGCCTGTAATATTTTGTCCATATCTCGTACTTGCGATAAACTCAGATTAGAATGTGAGAACGCAAGTTGAGAAACAATTTGTTTTTCATCAAAGTATATTGTATTACCCCTTTCAATCAAGACAAGAGTACTTCCGAGATAAGCAATGAAAAGCAATGATAGAACAATGGCTATTTTACCAGATCTTCCTTTCATGGTTTTTGTCATTTGATCTATAAAGATACTTCCGAAACGACCTAGTTTATTCTTGTGTGCAAGAAGTGTCATAGTTACCATAATGGATGAAACTAGACCTAGGCTACCAATCCAATGAGGCGAAACATATGTGTAGAAAAGCATTCGTGCTGGAAGAAATACTCCAGTTACAACAGAAAATACAATTAATTTATTTCTGATATCAGTATATGCACCTCTAATGCCTATCATTCCCAGAGATTCTTCTTCTAAGTAGGTTATTTATCTATCTAAAAAATAAGATTTTTAGAAATATTCAGCTAATTTTTGTAATGATTATGAGTTTTCACATAGGTAATTGTAAGATAATATTTAGTCAATCTCTGAAATAGACTCAAATTATTTTTAGGGTTTTCTTGAGATTTGATACTATGATCATTTTACCCGAGTTTGGATTAAATCTAACCCACCGACCAAAATTTTCCCCTGTATCTTCAGAAACAAGCATAATGCCATTGTCCTTTAATAGTTGTTTAATGGCCGAGATATTTCTAGAGCCAATGTTAAACAAGCTAGTTTCTGCTTCATGGGAAAATATTGTAGCTCCTCCTGCCATTTTTGCTTGGATCGTTTTAGGATCTGCTCCCATACTAACCATGTTATTTATCATATGCATAAATGCCATATCCGCAAATTTTCCAATTTCATTTTCCTGGATATGGTGCATGTTATTTGGTTTTTTAGGAAGCATGACATGCGCCATAGCTGCAATTTTAGACTTGATATCAAAAAGACATATTGCCACACATGAACCTACAAATGTTTTCAATTCTGTCGTATCATCGTTTATTATTACTAATTCTCCCATTTTTACTTCAATTGTATGATCCATCAGAATCAATCCGTTATGCTACAAGTTTCTTTGCTTCTTTTGGATCTTGGATAAGAAGCATTCGTAGTTTAATTCCGGAATTGATGCCATGAAACTCTACAATAGATGCAATCAACATGTTAGATTGATCGGCAAAATCAGATGCAATTGCTTCAAGTAATGTTCTTAATGATTCAACGGCAAACCCAGGCACGGACGGCCAGATCTTACAACCCGTATCATCAGATATGGCATTAACAATGGAGGCTGTTAGTATATTGCCAATCTCAGAAATAGATGAAACGGCAAGGCTATCAAATTCTTTCAGATGTGATTTACCAAGTAATTTTGTTACTAGAGGCTTTGACTCTTTTTCTAACAAGTACCACAATACACCAATACGCAGATCTCCAGAGCATTTTACATAGACTGCAGACATTGCATTTTTTTCTTCAAAATCTGAAATAATCTGATCAAGACCTGTGATTGCAATTGTTTGTGTTTTTTTACGAAAATATTTTATTGGTTCATTGAGGATTATACTAAGAGAAGGAATTGTTTTTAAAACAATAAATGAATTCAGAATAGAATCTAGCTGTTGTAGATCCTCATAATTAGATTTCAACATGGGTCTCCATGACTATGTCACATTACATCCTGGGTAGAGATGAAAGATAATTCACACATATTATTGCCATCAGGAGTTTTGACTAATTGTTCTGATCTTAACAAATTAGATGGCGTTTGTTGTACCATTTGCGAATTAATTATTTCAACATCATAATATTAACACGTTTGCTCATTTTGATCAGACACATAATTGCCATAGTTAGTCCTAAGATTGAACAAGATATGTTCTTTGATTAATCATAAAACCTTTTGGTAGATTCGCTCACGTGCCATCAATGGATAAAACAGTTTTTCACATTTCCTTCCTAACAGAGTCTCATCCATTCCTAACACCAGATAACCTGAATCTTTTAAACAATGATGAAACTTTGTCACGATTAATTCTTGTGCTTCTCGCTCATAGTAAATCAATACATTTCTACAAAATATCACATCAAAACATCTCATATCATTAGATAATATATCTCCCACTTTGAATGTCACTAGGTTTTTTATGTTAGATATGATTTCGTATTCTACAATATTATTTGCATTTGTAAGTTTTTGAAAATTTTGAGCAACAATAGGTAGTGGTAATTGTTCAACACTTTTTGCAGAATAGATCCCATTTTTTGCATACTCTATTGTTTTTTTATTAATATCACTTGCAATTATTTCCATACTAAGATTATTTAATTTCCCAATTGCATGTGTGAACATAATGGCAAGCGAATACGCTTCCTCACCTGATGCGCATCCTGCACTCCACACTCTGATTTTGTCATGTTGATGCGAACTAGATATTATTCTTGGTAGTATTGATGATTTGAATCTATCATATACCATGAAATCTCTAAAAAAATTAGTTACATTAATTGACAGCGACGCAAATAATTCTTCAAATTCTTGTCTTTCTTCTTTTAAAATTGCGGCATATTGAGTATAATCATGTACATCAATAATTCTCATTCTCCTGTCAAGTCGTCGTTTTATGAATGGTGCCTTGAATCTTTTAATATCATAACCATAATCCGCAAACACTTTACTAAACATATCAAACAGATCTGTACTCATAGATAATTCATTAAGATTCAAGATATTTGCCACTTATCCAAAATGCAGGGTAGAATATTCTTATTACATACTACAGTTAAATCTAGACTGGCACTTGGCAGACGCTGTCACCGTTTAACATTCAAAAGTTTTCTTGCATTGTCATGATCTTGGATTATTAACATATGTACACATATGTTGCTGTTTACACCAGTCAATTCTACTTCTGTTGCCATATCTCTGACAGAACAAAGAAACCCTGACGCGTGAGGTTCTAATAGTGATGAAATTGAGGTCATTGCAAAACCTGGAGTAGAAAGATCTACTTTTAGGCCAGTATGATCGGATAACGCATTAAAAAATGAACCTGACATAATATTTCCAACTTCAGATATTGCAGATTTCCCTAGATCATCAAGGAGGTCAATTTTTTCCATGCATAACAGCCGTGCAGCAATTTGTTTTGCGTCAGGTTCGTGAATAGAATATAAAATTCCCAGGCGTATATCTCCACCACCGTGAAGAAATACCGAACATAGAACTATATCCTCAATGAGATTTAGATCCCCAATTTCTGATATTTTTGTATGTGTTTTCTTGATAGTATGAGTTACCGATTCTCCAAGAAGTGACGATAGAGCTACTGATGTCTTTTGCGCTATGTAAGAGTTCAATACATTTTCAAGAGAACCTAATTCTGCACAATTAAGGGTAGCCATGGTATTCATATTCACCTACACTAGTGACGATGGTTCTAGAATTAGTGCAACCTTTCCGTCTTGCAATATGGTTGCGTCTGAAAATGTTGCTAATGTGTTGGACATGCCATCAAGACGTTTTATTACAACCTCTTGTTCTTTTTCAAGTGAATCTACAACTAGGCCATATAATCTGCCGTCTTTATCAATTACTATCACATGCGCTTGTGTATTAGTTACTGCATCAGGTATAGAATCCAATCCTAATACTTTTGAGGCGCGGATTATAGGAACGATCTTGTCTCTTAGAACAATCATTTCTTTTCCATGAACATTCCTTATCTCTTTGTTGTCAACTGTGATTGTAGTAGATATGCTAGAAAGAGGCAGAACATACTTTTGGTTTGATATGTTAACTAATAATCCACCTATTATGGCCAAGCTCATTGGTATGATTAGTGTGATATTTGTTCCCTTTCCTTTTTCAGTTGATATCTTTACATGTCCACCGACGTTTTTGACCTTAGTCATTACAACATCCATTCCGACTCCTCTTCCAGATATGTCGGTAATCGTCTTTGCGGTTGAAAGGCCAGGAGTACCAATTAGTTCGACTATCTCTTCGTTAGACATATGATCAAGTTCTTCTCGAGTTATGATTTTTTTCTCAATAGCTTTTGCCTTAATTGCTTCAAGATCAATACCCTTTCCATCATCAATAACTTGGATCTCTACTCTATCTCCCATGCGATTGGCTTTTAGATGTATTGTACCAGTTTCCGGTTTTCCCCTTTCTCTTCGTTCAGATGGTGTTTCTAATCCATGATCAACTGAATTTCTAAGCATGTGAAGAAGTGGATCTGTGATTGCATCTAATACTGTACGATCCAACTCAATGCCAGAACCTTCCATTTCCAACCTAATTTTCTTGTTAAGAGAGGTTGAGACGTCACGCACCATTCGAGAAAATCTATTAAAGACTTGGTCTATTGGAACCAGTCTGATCTTCATTGTTTGATACTGAATATCAGTAATCAATCTACCCAGATTCATCAAGACTTCCCTCGCTTCATCAGAACTATATGTTTGTATCATCTGCTCCAATCGCATTTTGGATATCATCATTTCTCCAACCAAGTTCACAAGTGCATCAAGATCTTGCATTTTTACTCTGACGGTAGGAGATTTTATCTGTTGCACAGACATAGAATCAGATTCTGATTTGTTTGTAGTAAGCCCAATTGGGTTTTTTACATAATTTAGAAACTCGACTAGATCAATTTTTTTTGTTTCATCATTTATCAGTTGTCTCAAGTGATCTATTCCAAGAAATATCACATTTCCCAATTCTGAAGTTATTGTTATTTCTCCTTTTCTGAATTTATCAAAAATCTCTTCAATTGTCTTACAGATTTCTCTAATCTGATCATATCCCATAGTTGCAGCCATGCCCTTTATGGTATGTGCAGATCTGAATAGAACGTCTACATATTCTTTAACATTTGGTTCCTTTTCATATTTTAAGAGATGTTGATTCAGGTTTTCCACATGTTCCAAGGCTTCCTGCACAAACATCTCACGATATTTACCATTTTCAGACATTTTGATTCACCATCCTGATTATCTCTTGCGCTAAATCATCAGCGTTTACCATTTTATCAACAGCATTAAGATCATTTGCTGCCTTTGCCATTCCAAATACAACTGATGACGATTGGTTTTGTGCAAGTGTCATTCCCCGCCTTTTCTTTATCATCTTCATTCCAAATGCGCCATCTTGCCCCATTCCAGATAACAAAATACCTATCGTATCAGCTCCAAATGCTTCAGATGCGGATACCATTGTAACATTTACAGCAGGTCTAACTCCAAATCGCTTTGGACCTTGATTTAGTTTTATTCGACGTGATGGCAATACCTCCATATGCATATCTCCAGGAGCAAGTAATGCAGCTCCTTCTTGTATCAAGTCATTTTCTACTGCTTGCCTAACATGTAATTCTGAAACCTCATCTAGTCTTTCTGCAAAAGTGGAAATGAATTCTTTTGACATGTGTTGCACAATTAAGAACCCTGCTGGAATTTCCTTTGGAATATCTCTAAGAATGCTCGTTATTACTCGTGGGGCTCCAGTTGAAGCTCCTATTACAACTACCTTTGATGCCATCCCTTTTGTTATATCGCTCTTGATTGCGGGTGGTCGTAATTTTGAAATAGCTTTCGGAACCAGTATGTTAGGATTAGATCTAGAAACAATTTCAATTTTTGATATCAATATAGTTTTTAGATTTTTTATTACCTCATTGTCGTCTTGAGGTATGGAAATAAAATCAACTGCACCTAATTCTAGTGAATCTAAAATTAGTTTAGTTCCAGATTTACTGTAATTACTAACAATAATTATGTTTAGAAGTTTTTCTTGTGCCACTTTTTCAATAAATGATAACCCATCCATGTTTGGCATTTCTAGATCTAACAATATTACATCTGGAGTCAGATGTTTTATTTTCCGTAATGCTTCTATGCCATCGCGCGCAGTTTCAACTACCTTGATATTGTCTTCTGATGACAACAAATCACGCAATAATTCTATCATATATGGAGAATCATTAATTATCATGACATTAATCTGATTCTTCTCAGATTCCACCATCATGTTATCTCGCCCGGATAACTTTACTTATCACCATAGCTACGTTAGATCTATCGAATGGTTTTACCACATAATCTCGCGCACCAGATTTTATAGCATCTTGTACAATATGTTTTTGTTCAACAGATGTAACCATGACTACTTTGGCTTTTGGATTGAGTTGGATTATAGATTTTAGAGCTTGAATTCCGTCTGCTTTTGGCATGTTTATGTCCATTGTCACTATGTCTGGTTTGAATTGTTTGTATGACTCTACGGCCGCAAGTCCATCGCCTGCTTCATAGACTTGAGATACCAACCCATGAGATACCAAAATATCTTTCAGGACAACTCTCATAAATGAAGCATCGTCTACAATCAAGATTTTTGTTGCAGGTGTTGACATACTATGTCTCCTGTTGCAATGGCAAAAGATCACATTCTAGAAGTTTTAGCATGTCCAAAAGGACGATTAGTCTTCCCGATGTTTTAGCAATACCATTTACATATTCCAATGATTCTAGTCCTCCAGAGAGGTTTGTCTCAATCTCTTTTAGCGGAATTCGTACGACTTGATCAACCTCATCAATTAAAAAGCCTGTCAGATTACCTTTTACATCAGCAACCAAAATACGTGATTTTGTGTTTGCTACCCCGCTAAAGCCCAATTTTTCCTTTACATCGATTACTGGAACTATCATGCCTCGCAGATTCATTATACCTTTAACATATGCCTTGGTATTTGGCACCTTTGTAATTGATTCTAAGGGTCGTATTTCTCTTACCTGTTCTATTGATACGCCATAGTCTTCTTTCTTGTTTGTTTTCTGATCAACTAGACTGAATACTACAGCTTGTAAATATCCCTCCATGGTAGTTTCACTCATTACTGTACCATCACTTCCTTTCTCTTTGTATTGTATAGTAATCCTGACGAGTTGGAACTTTCTGGTAGTTTGAAGCCTGATGCAATCTTAGAAAGTTCATCTGCCATGTTTGCCATTTTTTGTACTGATGCAGATATTTCTTGAGTACCAGCCGTTTGCTGTTCAGTGGCAGCGGATGCTTCTTCTGTTGCAGAAGCATTCTGTTCAGAAACTGCGGCTATTTCAGATGCTGCTTTTGATAATTGTTCTATTTCAGTAACTTGAATTTGAGTAGTATTTGCTACATCCATTACATTTACAGATACTTCTTTTACCTTTACTGCAATTTCGTTGAGTGCCTTGAGTGCTTTATCGATTACAAGTCTGCCTTCTGATATTTCCTTACTACCACCTTCTATGCTTTGGACAGTAGCTTGAGCATCAGCTTGTATTTGTTTTATCAATCCATCTATTTCTTCAGATGATTTAGCTGAGCCTTCTGCTAGTCTTTTTACTTCATCAGCTACTACAGCGAATCCTCTACCTGCCTCGCCTGCACGAGCTGCTTCTATGGCAGCATTTAATGCAAGCAGATTTGTTTGATCAGCTATTTTTCGTATGACTTCCAAAACAGCGGTAATTTCTCCGCTTCTATCAGCCAATTCTTTGATTTTTCTAGCAGATTCATTGGTTACACTAATAATCTTTGACATTCTGAAGTCAGCTTCAGACGCAGACTTTGAGCCAGATTCTGATATTATTCCAACCTCTTTTGTAAGATCTGCTGTTGTACTAGCCTTCAATGCAAGGTTTTTCATATTTTTTGTAAGCTTTGTAACCACCTTGCTAGTCGCTTCCAATTCTTGGGCTTGCGTCTGTGAACCTTTTGATATCTGTTGAATTGTTGAAGAAATTTGTTGCACGGATGAATTCATCTGTTCTGTAGAAGAAACTACTTGTTCAGAATTTGAGGCAACCAAGGATGAACTATCTCGTACTTGAGATACTAATTGTCGTAAATTGATTGTCATATTATTAAATGCCTGAGTTAGATTTCCAAGTTCATCATGAGATTTTAGCTCCATCATCTCAACTGTGAGATCACCGTGACCAATTTTTTCTGCCATTGATGCCATCTTTAGTATAGGTTTTGTGATAGAACGTGCAATAAAGTAGGCTGGTATCCCTACTACTGCTTGCATTATTATCCCTGTTATTATGTAACGCATTGCATCGTCTGTTCCAGAAATATGTCCTGCTGCAGAATAGCTAGAAAAAGAAACCGTTGCTATAGATATAGCAGACGCCACATTTACCATTGCATTAATCTTCGTTTTGATTCCTATCTTGAAAATTCCACCCAAATTCATTTGTAACGTCATGTTTACTGCACATATTGATAATATGTTCACGTGTGTCTAAATTGATCATACACGAAAATTATTAACTCGTGTTGTTATTTGATTTTCATATTAAGATAAATATCAAAAATGAAGAACGTGGAACTATTCATGATTTTTATCAAGATTATCTGCAAGTTATTGTTCTACTTTGGCCACATGTAGTTTGGAAACAATGACATAGAATGATCAGTGTAGCGTTATTATTAATGATTAAAACATATAGGAATACTAGTTTGACAATGGTCTTTGGCATTAGTCAGTATAACATGGTCCATTCTATAGACTAGTCTACGTAATCAGAGGACATCAGACCTATAGTTTCTGAATGATTAGAGAGTGCCAGTTGGAAGAATATGTCTCATATCCAGGAGAAAACGCATGAGCTATACAACATTTTTCGTTCTTATATTCAGACATCATGTAACCTTTTTTCTGACTGAAAAGATCATTTTTTCCCAAAAATTCAACCTTCTCTTCAAGCATAAGATTCTCAGAGTCAGCAAGAAGTAATCCATTTTCATCAACTATACATACCCTTGTTCTGTCTTTTTCTTCATCTGATATTGAAACACCCTTGACAATTCTTTGTGTCAGATCCTGCCAACGAAATACAATTCCAAGTACACCCAATACTACGCCATTTTGGTCTCCGTGTTCTCTTACTGTACAAGAAAATACTAGGCTAAGATCGTTATTTACCATAGGACATTTGTTGACTGTATGAAAACCAAATTCTTTTCCACTATTGGTTTTCATTGCGTCAATAAACCACTCTGTATTTTTTGCGTTCATACCAACGGATTTGTAGATATCAGGTCTGCCATTTGCTACAATATTGCCATCTAGATCACACAATACCAGATCGAAGTATACAGTATACGAGTTTAATATAATGCCTAATCGTTTTGATACAATGTCATATGCTTCTATTGTCTTTACAGTCAATGCGTTAACAACACTGTCATCTGTCGACCACCAACGCACATCACACGATCTTTCGTACAGATTTCTGTCAATTAGGTCTATATTGGTCAGTGCAAGATCAGAAAGTCTTACTCCTCTAACATTTGTGGCTTGTGTTTTTATCAAATTACCAAGTTCATCAATAGAATCTCTACTCTCATTTCGTATTTTCTTGCTTACTATTCCAATCTTACCAGAGAGATCATTCATTTGTTCAGCAACAACTGAAAATGCCTTGCCTGCCATGCCAGCTCTACTTGCTTCAATTCTTGCATTAATTGCAATCATATGTGTTTGTCCGTTTAATCGTTCAATTTCTCCGATTGCAGATTCTACTTCGCTTGCAAGAACTTCTGACAGATCGGCAACTCTTTCAAGTGTGAAACTTCCTCCTTTTTCTTTTGTACGATCTTGTAATGTAGTGACCGAGTCAGATTTTAATAATGAGATTCCCATCTCATCTCACATTTGTAAAAAATATAGTTTACATACAATTTTCTAGATATTTTATACATATTACTGATTTTAAGTAGTAGCGCAATATAGAATGCCGTATGTCCGATGCAAACATACAAAAAATATTTTCCACATTGCACAAATTAAGAGCGCAGAATAGGCAAAAATGCCATATACATGGGAAGAGACATCCTTATTTTTAGGAATATTTTTGTACTGTACTACATTTTATGACATTTATTCTGTAGACGGGTTTGTTCAATTCAAACAGACTTGTGCATAATATCCTTGGCATTTATCCACAAATAATGAACTCCGTTTCAAAACGTAGAACTCGTCGTGGAGTCATGGGTATAGAAGCTGCAATTGTTATGATTGCATTTGTAATAGTAGCAGCAGCTCTAGCATTCGTTGTACTCAACATGGGTTTTTCGACCACACAGAAAGCAAAGACTGCAATAATATCCAGTTATACTGAGGCAAGCAGTGCA
>JASHOW010000046.1 GCA_030038445.1 Nitrosopumilaceae archaeon | reverse complement strand
CGCCTACTAAAGAACAACCTTGTTGCATTCATAGGTTTTGGAATTAACGAAACCATATTGATATTTTTAACCAATTGGCTTGGGATTCACTATATTCTAAGCGAAGGCATTGCAATAATTATTACCTTTATCTTCAACTTCATCAGCAGCAAAGTATTCACGTGGAAACACTAGACATGTTTTTCTATTTCTATTTTTACTTTTTGCAAACTATTCAAAAGTCAATTCCAATTCCTTGCTTATTGGAGCGAGGTTTTCATCCAATATATCTAATTAAGATAGTAACGTAAAAAATAATTTGATTTTAATAACACTAGGAAATTCTTTTAAAAACACATTACAAGAACATATGCCACAATGTTACTTGCCAATTACTTGAAATGTAGGTAATGGAACAATCAACTTACCGCCCTTATTCAGAAAATCTATTTCACGAGATCTAAATTCTTTAATAAAATGCCACGGCAAAACAAAAAAATAATCTGGATTTCTTGAACGTGCCTCTTCTTCTGAAATAATTTTCAGATTGGTTCCTATAGTGTATCGTCCCCACTTGTCTGGATTCCTGTCAGCCACTGCCTCAATCAATTTATCATTAATACCATAGTATTGAAGAAGGGTATTTCCTTTTGTAGATGCGCCATAAGCAAAGATTTTCTTTCCTTTACTAATTTCACCTTTAATGAACATGATTGTTTTTTCCCTCTCATTTTCGCATCTTTGTATGAATTCGCGATATGGCTTGTTAGTATCTAGACCTAATTCTCGTTCTGATACACGCAAATCATCTAATCTTTTTTCTGCCTCTTTTGATACTGATTGACTTTTGTGTTTTATAAAGATACGAAAGCTTCCGCCGTTTACATCATTAAGAAATACATCTGTTACTTTTAGTCCAAATTTGTTTAACATATATTCAATTACTGAAAGATGATAATATTCTAGATGTTCATGTACAATTGTATCAAATGCATTTTGTAACAACATAGAAGGCAAGTAGGATAATTCTAGGACCCATACACCTTCCTCATGAAGTATTTTGGAAACGTCTTCTACAAAGATTTTTGGGTCTTCTAAGTCATAGAACATAGCAATGCTTGAGATAATCTTAGCTTTTTCATTCCCATAGTATTCTGAAAAAGATTTTGCGTTAAAATACTCGATCATAATTCGTGCTCCACTCTCCTTTGAATACTGATACATGTTCTTGGCAGGATCAAATCCAACAGCCCTCAAGTTCTTGCCTTTGTAATTTTTCAATAATGTTCCATCATTACAACCAATGTCTACAACAATATCATTTTCCTTCAATCGTATTTGCTGCACAGCTGCCTCAACAATCTCTCGTAAGTTGTCAGTCATGGTCTGATTGATACCAGATCTGTAAAAATATCTCTCATACATTATGTTAGGTGGTACCGAGTGGCGTAACTGGACTAGGCCACAGGCACTAGGATTTAACTCTCTGTCGCACCTAATTAATTCCAATGGAGCTTTTTCTAGAAATGGTTGTGGATCATTTTCCTTTGGAGTATATGCTGCAAGATACTGATCATCAAGTGATAATATCGAAGTGAGTTTGGATGAACCGCAAATTCTACACTTATTTACACTTTTTAATTTCACTCTAGATCCTCGAAAATTTTGGTTTTGATGCTTTATTTATGAATATTGAACTCATTTAGTGACTCTCTCCAATTTTACAAAAGGAATCATGCCCTACTCATTTCATTCCTGAATGACTCGTAGGTCAATTTCAGACCTTTTGTTATTGAAATTTGGGGTTTCCATCCAAGGTTTTTTATGTTAGATGCGTCACATACCAAATTAGGAATTTCTGAGCTTCTGAACAACTTTTTATCAGATTCAATCATGAATTTTTTTCCTGAGATCTTGGTCAATTTTGTACATATATCCCGTATGGAAAAACTCTTGCCGTATCCCACGTTAAATTTTAAAAATCCTTTCAAGTTTTTCCGAATTAATAATTCATAAGCAGATACAACATCTGAAACATATAGAAAATCCCTCTTAGGAGACAGATTTCCCAAGTGAACTATTTTATCATTTATTATTTGTGTAATGATTTTGCTGGTAACCAGATATGAAGGACTTTGTGGACCATAAATTGAAAAAGATCTAACAGTGACAACATCAAGTCCATATGACTTCGAATAAGATTCACAAAGTAATTCTCCCGCTGCTTTGCTTGCAGCATATACAGATGATGGATGTAGTTCTGCATTTTCTGATATTGGTAACTTCTTTGGAATCCCAAATACCTGACTGGTACTAGCAAATATGAATTTGGAATCATGTTTTCTTGCAATTTCCAACATATTTTGCGTTCCCATTACGTTGGTGTCAAAACATTCCTTTGGATGTCTTTGACAATAATCAAGGTCAGTCAGAGCGGCAAGATGCACTATACAAGCGACGTCAGATGGAATACTAGATATTTTTTTGATATCACCTCGCATTTGGGTGATACCATCTACTACTTTGCTCTGTCTAATTGAAAGTCCTATTACTTTGAACTTTTTCCTAATTAGATCTTCTACCAGATGTGATCCAATAAATCCTTCAGAACCGGTTATCAGTATTTTATTCAAATTATATTTCAAATTATTCACAGGAAATTAAAACTTTGTAGGAGATAAGAGATATCGTACGTTTTTAAGTATCTATTTAAGAAACAAAAGAGGGTGAACCCACAATTAAAACTGCATTAGTTACAGGAATAACTGGACAGGATGGGGCCTACCTTGCTAAATTCTTGTTAGAGAAAAAATACAAGGTGTTTGGAACCTATAGAAGGCTATCTACACCAAATTTCTGGAGGCTGCACTATCTTGGCGTATATGATAAGGTGACACTCATTCCGGCTGACATAATAGATTCTAGGTCAATCTCCGAGGCATTAAAAAAATCCAACCCTGATGAGATATACCACCTTTCGGCACAGAGCTTTGTGGGGGCATCATTTGATCAGCCCCTGTATACGAGTGATATTACTGGTTTTGGGACAGTTAGGCTTCTTGAGGAAGTAAAAAAGTACAACAAGGAGATCAAGATCTACCAGGCATCCTCAAGCGAGATGTATGGAAATGTAAATGCAAAAGTAAAGAATGAAAATACAGCATTTCATCCTTCAAGTCCCTATGCCATTGCCAAGTTGTACAGCTATTGGATGATAAATCTGTACAGAGAGGCATATGATATACACGCAACTAATGGCATTTTGTTCAATCACGAGTCACCCCTACGCGGCTTGGAATTTGTTACAAGGAAGGTATCAAATGGAGTTGCAAAAATATCTTTAGGGTTGTCAAACAACCTAAAACTAGGAAATTTGGAAGCAAAAAGGGATTGGGGATATGCACCAGAATACGTAGAGGGAATGTGGATGATGTTACAACAAAAAAATCCAGATGACTATGTCTTGGCAACAGGTGAGTCACATACAATCAAGGATCTAGTTAATGAAGCATGCATGGTTGCAGGAATCCCAACCTCTAAAGTAACATCATCAAAGGAAAACTTTCGGCCATTTGATGTCTTGGATCTGAAAGGAGATTATTCCAAGACCAACAAAAAACTCGGATGGAAACCCAAGACGACTTTCAAAAAGCTTGTAAAAATCATGGTAGAAGAAGATATTGCCAGGTGGCAAAGGTGGTTAAGGGGAGAACAGTTTCCATGGGATGCTTCTACGTCAGGAGAAGACTCGCATGTCCTATCAAGAAAAAAGACAAAATGATTACATCTACGAATGAAGTTTTGACTTGATGAAATCTATTGATTTTATAGGTGTGGGATCAATATTTGACATTATAGCCCGATATATGGTAGAATAATCCAGCATATAGATGAGAGAGACCAACTTGGTCACGATACCACCTCTGTCGGCAAAGACCTCTTTGTATCCAATACCGTTTGCTTCAAAATATTCCTTTATTATGCTCCACCTTTCTTTAGTTGTAAAATAATCATCTGCGCCTTCAATCAAGATTGGTTGTCCCACAGATCTGGTCTCCCAAGCAACTATCCCATTGTGGCAAGCTTCAATGACATTTTCGATCATGGAATGAAGCTTGACATTTTCCTGTAGCGAATTTTTGAACCTAATAGCTGCAGGTGCAAGCCCCTGCGGATAATATATCACTGGAACGCCTGAGATCCATTCTGCCAGAGTTAGTGATGTATTGCCATTAGTCAAATTAGATGACGAAATTTTTTCCTTCATGTTTCTGAGATTGTTTATAGCTTCAACCACGTCATTTTTGTCTATAGAAAGTATTGGATCTAGAATCTTTAGCATCGAGAATAAAAAGGA
>JASHOW010000045.1 GCA_030038445.1 Nitrosopumilaceae archaeon | reverse complement strand
GAAATGCATTATCGACACTTGGCCTGAAACCAAAGTTCATGGTCTGTCCGGGATTTTTCTGCTCTGAAAGGAAGTTTTCTACGTCTGGCTTGTACAATATGAGGTGCACTATTCTGTATGCATCCATGGAATAATCATCAATTGATATCAACTTGTCAGGTAGCTTGATGTTGTTTACATAGGCGTCATACTTTGTCACAACAAAATCGCCAAGCTCGCGCGGAATCCTGATCTCTTGGTGCACAACAGTAAGCTGGCTTATGTTCTGCTCAGACCAATCAAAGGGCATGGTGAAATTGACAAACTTTTTGGCAGGATCATACGTTATGTTGTTGAGCTGGTCGTAGTATGCTATTATCTGCATCTGGTGGGTTCCATAGTTGGGATCATTGACTGTAAGGTTGTAGTATTCTGGCATTGATATGCCAGCATTGTACGATTTGCTTACCTGATTGTCGTACGCGCCCATCGTGATAACCTCTATCTTGAATCGGTACAGGCCGCCTGAGTTAAAGACCTGGCCCTTGATGTCATAATTGCCGCTGTCTTGGCCAAACAACCCGGAGAGAAGCCCGCCATGCTCATTAAATGTAGTATTTCCTGACTGTTGCGGGTAAAAACTCAGGATAAAGTTTCCACTGTCACTTTTGAATATGTGACCAAAAACTGCCGTCTGTCCTTTGAATGCGGAGATTGCAAGCGTCGCATCAGGAATTGGTTGTTGTGTGTCTGCATCCATCAGTACTAGATTTAGCTGGGTACCTGACTGGTTATCATTAATTAAAAATGGAATGGAACCAATAGATAGCGTGACGTTCATGTTTCCTATCATTGACGGTGGAAGAGTCTCGCTGGCAAGTCCGTCACCGTAAGCTCTGTGGACAAGGAAAAATATGGATACAAAGACCACGGTGATGATAGACAAAAAATGTACCGGCTTCATGCTGTATCGCATTTATGGTAAGCATCAACCTGACTCTAAATAAACTCTAAACCCTGCTTTCAAACATAACTTCCGTCTGCTACGCACAATCTACAGTACGCGTACTAAAACGAGGAGAAGGTGTCTGCAAGATGGTCCGCTGAACTCTCGATGAGGCTTGGGTGATACTTGTCAATCATACTTTGTATTTTTTCTTGGTCTACAAGAAAGTATCTTTTCTTGAAATCTACAACCCTGCTCTGGACCAAGCCGTCTCTTGTTACTTGTGACAAATACAGCGATACAGTAGCTGGAGACTTGGCGGTTTTTTTGACCAACTCATTAAATGTCATTGTCTGATGCTGTAACAGAGCTGCAAGGATCTGCTTGGGGGTTTCCTGTCTGAGATTTTTTATCAACAAAATATCGTCATTTGGAACTCCGGGTGGATAGAACCTTGTCTGGCCTGGACTTCGCTCTATCTTTATTGTACCGCTCTTTTCAAGCTTGGTTGCATAATATCCCAAGACGCCATTTTTCATACCTGTATGGCGCATTATCTCACGAAACTTGATGCCAGGGTTTCTTTCAATGACCTCGATTATCTGGGTTGCTCTGTCCATTGTCAATCTCTCCTAAAGACACTTAGCGCAAACATGAGCAATGCAAAGAATACGGTAACATGACCTATCTCGGAAGACGAAAATGTCCAAAAGTAATACTTTGATTGCCACGCTGCATCAATCAACCACAGCACCTCAGCTAAGATAAAAGTACCAAAAGCAATTGTAGTAAAGAAAAGCCTGCGAGTTCTAACCTTGCGATATGCCATTACAGCTACTATCGTAAGAAAGGTGGCAAAACCTATTCCGCCTAGGTGTAAAAGAATATGAAATGACTCGTATTGCTGGAAGAGGTGTGGCATTATGACAGGTATGGATAGCACAACAACAAGCGAGAATATTATAACACTTAGCAACGTGGACTTGGTATCAATCAGCGATTGTGGCCTAAACACAACTAAAATGGGTCGAAACGAAATTTAAATCAACTGGTACAACAAACAAACATCTTTGATATGGTATGACGACGCTAATCTATTGCTTCTGGCATGAGAGCATCACTGGCCGTAGGCCTTCTTTATCTGTCTGAGGCTACCGCTTAGCTCTGTTGCACTCTTGGAGTAGAGAAATGCCACTGCCACAAGGCAGCCTGCAATCGAGGGTCCTGCCACATCTGCATAACTAAACGATAACGGTACGCCCAAGACCGCACCTGCCTGTTCTACATTTTCGACAAAGCCTGGTGCTGTGCTAGTAGTCAGAAGGCCAAGCGCGTTTGCGCGCTGTTCAGCCAGTATTATGTCACCATTTGAATCCGATGTAACCCACTGGGTAAAAGATGATTTTGTAGGGATGGAAAACTCGCTTGTCTTGCCAGTCCTAGGATCTATCACTGCAATTTTGTCAAATGTATGTTGGGCAAGCCACAGGTCATGGTTTGCATCAAATACCATTCCAAAGGGAAGATCCTGCGGATCGGGATCTGTTTGGTATCTATCAAATGATTTGGTTAGTGGATCAAAAACCGATACTGCCTTGCCATCGTGCTCTGAGACAAAGACTTTGCCTGTTACAGAGTCAAATAAAATTGCCGTGGGACTTGAAAGGGTGCCATTGTATGGACTATACTCTGTTACACTGTAATTTTGTAAAGGATCTACCTCTGCAATCTTTCCAGAACCGCTCTCGGCCACCCATATCTGGTTTGTTGACTGGTCTATGGAGATTCCAAGGGGCAAAGAGTTTGCCGGCAGGCCAAACAAATGGAATGTCTTTGCCTGCGTATCAAATTCTAGCAGTTGGTTACTTGATGCAGAGCTCATCCAGAGATTACCTGTATTGTCTATGGCAAGGCCTGATATGGTAGTATTGGCAGGAAGCTTGTAATTCTGCGTGCTATTAGTATCTGGATCAAAATAGCCCAAGACCTTTGTCAGTGGATCGGAATACCAAATGTTGTTTTGAAAGTCCATTATTGTGTACATGATGATGCTGGTCCCATTGATCTTGTGCTCTGTAAACTGTTTGGAGCCAAGATCAAACTCCCACAACTTTCCACTTCCAATGGACGAGTCTCCGACCCAGACTACATTTCTGATTGGGTCATAAAGGGGGTATAACGGCTGAGCGTTGTCTGGCATCTTGTATTCTGTGATGTTTGCCTGCATCTGGTCCAAGTTAGGCTTGACATATAGGTCATCAAAAGTTGTAACTGCGTTGAGTGCGCCTGCCTGTGATGTCGTTCCCTCCACCTGTGCCTCCCAGTGACCAGGTATTGCAAAGGCACTTGTGCTGATGGAAAATACTCCAGGTGATACCTCTCTAGCGTTGTTGGCTTGTTGCTCTATAGGGTTGTATCCTACCACTAGCGGGCCTATGTTCTTGTCTACTTGGTCAAGTGTTATCGTTGTAGAGTTGATGTTGCTCAATGGATTGCCATTTGAGTCAAAAAATGATAACGTTATGTTGTTCTTTCCGGAATAAAAGGGGCTGATGGCCATTACGATTCTGTCTCCAGTATCTGTAAATCTTGTTTCTGTAAACTGATTCTGTGTTACAAGCGGCGTTGTAAAGGCATAGACATGGGGAATCTGCTGTTGTTGCTGTGCCAACTCGTTCTGAAATTGAATTGCAGGCAGACCGGAATCTACAAGAACTGCTATTGAGGCAATCAGCACGAATCCGATGATTGCCTCAATTTTTATGAATCGGCCAAAATGTGAGATGACTGATTTGCTGCCATTTCCATTTTTGGCCGAAGTCTTTGGTTCTATTGGCATGGCACTGTGGCTCTCTTGCAACGATGAGATCGCAATGACACTTCGTGCTTGTCGATAAATTATGAACTGATGCAAAGCGCCTAGTCCAATCATTGCTCCTGCCAACGAGAGTTTTATGATAAGTATGTATCCGTATATTGATGCCAGGGTGATGGAGAGGTTATTTTCCAGCTCGTAAAGAAGGGAAGGACCTGTCATTGCAACTATTCCAAGAAGAGCTAAAACTATGGTAGAAAATCTTGGTATTATGACAGACAGAATAGATGCACTGGCACGATCATCGGACATGCGTCTTAATAGTGGAGCCACGACAAATGCCAGATACATTACGCCTCCAATCCAGAGTGAAGAGACAACATTGTGCACGAAATCAAAAACTTCTGCCAAGAATTTTCCGCTTGCTGCACCGTGGCTGATCAGTGTAGTTGTCGTAAGTACCGCTATACCTAGCCCAAACAAAGCTGCAACCAGGCCCTTGGGCAAGACAGTGTTTGACTGCTTTTGTTTACGATATGTAACAAACGCTACTCCAAACAAGGCTGCAGAAAGCACCATGCGTACAATCCACATATGTCCAAAATTCGTGCTAACCGCATCTATGAATCCGGAACTTATTGAGTACATCTCAGACGAGATCATAGCTGCATCTCCGCCCAGAATGATTATCGAGCCTATCAGCACCCATCGTGTCATGTTTTTGTCTACATCAACACGCGTACGCTCGATGACGTCTTTTAGCACAGAGATTCTAGACAGCGGTCTCCACAGCCAGAAAGATGAGAAGACGGCGCCAACCACAATTATCTGTCCAACTAGCGAGGGGTATCTTGCTATTGTATCTTGGATGGATACGATATCTGTAAAAGAAACACTCTCTTTTTTGTTTAAGAGGTTTTGCGGTATAGGCTGACCAACGGCAAAAACAAATGCGTTTGTAGTGGTATGTCCATCAGCGGCATCAAGAACTTTGGTATAAACGGTATAGATGCCATTTGGAAGGTTGGGCGGTAAGGTAACAACTGCCTTTGTATGATCACTTGTGATATAATGCCAGTCATTGTTGTTTACAGCTTTGCCGTTAGTATCTAGAACCTTTATCTGACTATGGTTTATGTCGATAGGATCAACAAAATCAACTTCAACCTGTGATGGTGGAGTACTCAATGATGCAAACGGCGGAGGGTTGCTGCCAATAACAAATGCATGTGCATAAGACTTGGGTATGCTTGGCACTAGTACCAAGACAGATACGACTACAAAGGCAAGCAAAATTATTTTGACTGTAGACCTACTGTCTTTCTTTTTTTTCATCATAAATACAATCTAACACACTTCCATGAACACTTATAATTTAATACACTAGTGGTACAGTTGTAAAATAGAAGAACAGATCTTGTTTTGGTTTTGTACCATAATGTATATAAGAATTATATTGGCTGATAATGTCAGGAGAGATAGAAATGAATTCTAGAAAGTTACTAGTACCAGTAATCATTGCTTTGGCCGCTGTTATCATCGTTCCAGTAGCGCTTCATCCAGCAGAGGCACATACCACCAAGGTGTTTGGAACAATTGCGATAAAGATTGGATGGGTAAACGAGCCCCCACTTGTTGGTGACACAAATGCAGTACAGATATTCATCTATAACGGAACATCTGACACTGCACCACCTATCTCAGACACTGGCATGGACAACATGACTGCCACCATACAGTATGGAGGACAGACAAAGACGCTTGACTTTGATGCAAGCGATGACAACCCAGGTGAATATGATGCAGCAGT
>JASHOW010000044.1 GCA_030038445.1 Nitrosopumilaceae archaeon | reverse complement strand
AATAGATACTTCTCTATCTCGTCAATGATTGTAGGATCACCATCAAATTTGAATACGGTTTTTACAAGAAGATCAAAAAGTTCTTTCTCGTCTTCTAGCGTGCGGATTGGTAAATCAAGTCCATTCCTGCGTAAGAATAGTTTCGCTACAGATAATGCAATTTCTTTATTCCCCTCACTGAACGGCTGCTGCCAAGCAAGCATTGCCAAAATATGAGATGATTTCTTTATAGTTCGATTTCTTTTGTTGGTAATGTCATTAAAGGAGTTTAATCGAGAAAATACCTCTAATAGTTTCTCTTTGTTTACACCAAAAGGTTCACCTCTTCCCTCAACAAGATCTTTGTTTTCTTGTATTATCTCCGCGATATCCACATCAGTGAATTCTTCTGACATTACAAGTCACTCCATATCATACGAGACTAGTAATTTTAAATCAGCTGGTCTAGTGGGATTCGCAACCATATAGTTCATTTAAGGTTCTACAAACCAAGTACCTTAACCTGCTCTTCATCCCAACATTCCTTCCATTCATTAACACTTAAAATTTAGTTTTATGTATAAACTAATAATATATCTGCAAGAAGACAGACCCTGTGATCTCAAGGATTAAGGAAATCTTATTTCTCACATCCGTCTTTGTGCTAACAATAATTTTTCATCTATATTATTTTCATTTACCCCCTCTTTGGGCTGATGAAACTTCTAATTTCATTATGGGCCTATCATTGATAGAAAACCATAATTCAGACCTATATCATTATTCAATGCTCTGGGGAGCCCATATAGGAAATCTACCTATAGCTTGGCAACATTACAACAGTGATATTTTAGCAACCTATCTAGCTGTACCTTTTCTGCATTTTATTGGAGTAAATGTTGATGCAGTTAGAGCATATGATCTTGTAGTAACAACACTAGTGCTGTTTCTTACATATTATTTTGCAAAAGAACTGTACTCCAAGAGAATTGGAATTATTTCAGTCTCTCTTTTGTCTATTCTACCGTCGTTTGTATTTTATTCAAGACAGTCCACTCTTTATGACTGGTTAGATCTATGCATAGCTCTGCTTGCGATTATTTATGGACTAAGATATGTGAGGTCTTTAAAATCATCTTATCTCTTTGTTTCACTTTTTCTCCTAGGCATAGGCACATATGAATACCTCTGGTTTGGTTGGATTTTGTTTGGGCTAATTCTATCAGCACCATTATGGATAAAAAAAATTCATTTCAACCTAAAATTTATTCTTACATCAATAATTGCAATTTCTGTTGGATTCAGTTATCTTCTTATCGAATACATCGTCATTCCAAGCCAATCACTGATTCCTTTTATCATCTCAACAATATCTGGCAACAATCCGGATTATACACACCCAAACAATGAAAATTTCATAGGGAATTTCTTGATGCGTCTTGGTGATCTTTCGGGATTTCTTTCAAAACCTGCAATAGCATTTGAGTTTTTTAACTCAAATCATGTTTTCAATGACGTAAACTATGTTTTCCTCATTTTATTCATCATGGCAACCATTATCTGTTTAATTTGGGTGTTCAAAAAAAGAGATACGCTTAGAAAGACTAAATCTCTTTTAATTCTGGTTTTAGGAATAGTTCTTGCTAGTGCTTTTACGATTTCTGAACTTTTATCCATTCAAATTAGTATCATCCTTCCCTTTGTCATGATAATAATAGCAAAAGGAATTGACCTCTTAGTATCACACTTTGTCAAGTCTTCGGTGTCTGTAAATCGTATTATGCCAATAATAATAGGTGGGCTCTTATTAACACAAATTCCTACGTTGATCAATGGATATGACGTGATGACAAATAGTTCTACCGCAGAAACTGAAAGTGTGTATCACAGAATTAATTCTTATGTCTTGGAGAATAACCTCAGACCTGTTTCGCTAGATTTCTTCACAGCAAAAGTATTGCCATTTTATTCTAATGGTACAATTGTGCCAATTGTCATGCAGTGGACACTTCCACAAATCAATGAGTTGAACAAGTTTAGAGAGCCAATGCCTACAATAGATTCCATGGATCTTAAACTGAATTATATTTTCTTGTATTATTCCTATCCCAACTATCCAAATTGTTCTAATCCTAGTTTTGAGCAAAAACCAGTGTGTGGAGATATACAGTTCATAGAAAATTATGCAAAGAAAAATCACAGAACGATACAAAAAATTGAATTTAATTTTACAGATGGAACCCCGTTTGTAAGTGGACTGGTTCTAAGTTAATATTGGCAGAGAGAAACTATCCCACCTATCAATGAATTCATTGTAATTCAATAACAAAGAAAATTTGATATCAGCGGGTCTAGTGGGATTTGAACCCACGGCATAGGGATGTCTCCGAAAAGATCATAAGAGTCCCTCGCTCTACCTGGCTGAGCCATAGACCCGCAAAATAGCAGACGCTAAGGTCGATATTTAAACTTAGAAAATAAAATAGAATTAGTTTTTGACCGTCTCGATTTGAGAATACTTTTCAAGTATTTTTGTCAGTACCGTTGAGACTGGGACGTTGTTCATCTTCTCTTTTTCTTCCAAAAGTTTTCTGTACGCATCAAGTGTGATGTATACTGGAATTGAGCCGTTGCCCTCAAGTAGCCCTCTTACTCTATACAGAGCTGTCTCCATTCCCTTCTCGGCAACTTTTGCAAACTTGACCTTGTTGAGAATTCCACCCAGAGGACCAAATGGCATATCATAGTTTACTGTCATGGTTACACGGGTTGATTTCTCGCCAAGCTCCTTGAACTCGACTGCAATATTCCATGCCTTGAAAGGCCCCTTGATCATTTTAGCAGCAATTCTTTGTTCTGGTATAAACTCGGTTGTTTCACAGTCCCACTCGAGTCTCTTGCCATCAAAGTCACCTATCACTCTAAAGGTTGTACCTACACCCATTCCTGCTTTTACATCCATAGGAACTACGGTCATTCCTACTCGCTCTTCGAACTGGTCAGAGATATGCTCTGGCCTTGCAAAATATGTAAAAACATTCAAGGTCTTCTCTTTGATGTCTATTGACTTGCTAACAGTGGTCATATATAGGTGGCAATCTTCAAACTTGATTTAAAGCTTTTGCTAATTGCCATAGATCGTGCACGAAAAACTGATCTAACATTATATTGAAGATCTAACCAGTAGAAAGAAATGGCCAGATACTGGTTTCTAGCTGTTATACCGGTTCTAGTCTTGGTTCTCTCACCCATGATACACTATGCAAGTGCGCATGAAAATCTAAATTCTGGCGACGAGTCAATAGGAAATTACGAGGTGCAGGTGGCAACAGACCCAGAGATTCCATCTGCAGACCAACCCTTCAAGCTGAGTTTTCGAGTGCTCAACTACCAGTCGGCTTCCAACCTGCTCAACTCGTTTGACACAAAACTAAGTGAGGTGGACCACTTTAGGATGGGGGTTAGAATTTACTATAACAACGAGTTGGTACAGACAATTCCAGTGCAGGACTTTAAGGGAGGTGAATGGTCCACAAACTACGAGTTTCACGAGTCTGGAAACCATGTAATGTATGTTGATCTATATGATGTCGGTCCTGGAGGCCAACCCTTGTCCTTTGTTTTCAACATAAGCGTGCTTAACATATTTGGTCCACTGTTTCAGTACATCATCTCGGCAGGAGGCATGGCATGCTTTGTCTTGATTGGATGGGTAGTGATAATATCAAGAAAAAAAGCAAAACCTAAGCATAGCTCTGTATAACTAGTTGACAAAATAATCATGTATTAGAGAGCGCAATTGGCAGATTTTGTAAATTTCTAGGCACTTGTCTTTATTGTCTGACCGTAAGGCAACTTGAATGCGTAGATTGCTGTTAGCAGCGTCATTGCAAAAAGCAGGATGCCAATGCCGTTGTGGATTGCAACTATTGTCGCCTTGAGCTGCGTGTTGATAACAATTGCTCCAAGTGCAATTTGTGACATGGCAAAGATTCCTGCAAGTGTGCCTGTAGCTCTTATTTTTTTGTGTGAGCCTGCTACTTTCCAGCTTCCTACCGCAGTTGCTATTATCATTACACCTGTCATTGCAGCAATAAGTCTGTGTGTCCACTCTGTCAGATATGCTGCGGAAGGCAAAAATCCACTTGGGCATAAGGGCCATTGAGGACATTCCAAGCCCTGTCCACTTGACTCTAGATACCCTCCGATAAACATCAGTATGTACAAGATTACCAGAGAAGCAAGTGCCAGATACTTGAAGAGCATTTATTTTTCGACTATAAAGTGTCCATCCATTCCAAGTGCTGCATGTCCTGGAACCGTACATATGTAATGATACAGTCCTGGAGTTCCTGCAACAAATGTTACCGAGCCAGAGTCTCCAGGCTTCATTGGACTGTCTGCAGTCTTGTATGATGCGTTCCAGACAACGCTGCTTGGGTCGTTAGGATCTGTTACGATGCCAAATGCATGAAATACCTTGCTTGGATTACTGACATTAATTGTAACGGTATCACCAGAGTGTACCGTAATGTCTGGATTTGTTCCCGCGCCACCCGTTCCATTAAAGCCATATTTTGAAAAGTCGGAACTGACCTCAAAGGCAAGCGAGTAGGAATCCTTTTGTCCATTTGGTGCGGCAGTGCCGCCAGTTCCTGCTGCCATGCCAGACGTTCCGTTTGCACCGCCACCTACAACTATCTGACCTTCCATGCCAAGCTCTCTGTGTCCTGGCACTGCACAGATGTAATAGTAGGTACCAGCAGATGCTGGAATAAAGGAGACAGTGCCACCCTGTCCTGGTTTTAGTGGACTGTCTGCAGTTCCAATTGTTGTGCCATTAATTGCTGGCCCTGGACCGCTTGTGGATGCAGTAACTGCAAATGCATGAAATGACTTGCCTCCATTTGTTACAGTAAATACAATCTTATCTCCAACATTTGCATCTACCTCAGGATCAGAGCCTGCTGAACCCTTGGGTGCATTAAACCCATACTTTGAAAAATCAGGCGACTCGACAAATTTTAGCGATACATCTATCTCCTTGCCTGTAAATGTACCCTGTGTTGATGATGGGCCCGAGCCGGAGCTTGATGCTGCAGCTTGCTGTTCCATCTGCTGTTCTTGAAGCTTTCCTGCATTGGGCAGGTATGAATTCCAATAATCGTAATTTCCAAAGAATATGACCGCACCTACTACCTGAATTCCGATAATGATAGCAAGCATCTTGCCAAGTCTTCTAGGGGTTGTCCTATAGATTGTATCAGGATGTTCATTATGGCTCATACTAGTATCCCGAGTGGCCGCCGTGTGGATTCTTTGCTGCTACAGGATAGTAATACTTGCCGCCAATTCCCCATGGATCGTCCATGTTGGCTGGCTTGCCTTTTGCTGAATAGTAGATCAGCACGGCCAAGAATATTGCAAAGCTTGCTCCAAGTAACCACCCTCCAACTGTTGCAATCTGATTCAGTTGCGTCCATGATGTAAACTCTACTGGATAATCATAGACCCTTCTTGGCATGCCTTCAAGACCAAGCAAGTGTTGGGTATAGAGCATCTGGACGCTTCCCCAGAACATCAGCACAAAGTGAGCACTGGCCCACTTTTCGCTGTACATTCTTCCCGTTATGTACGGGAACATGTAGTATATCATTCCTACAAATCCAAATCCGATTGTTCCTATAAGGAACAAGTGCATGTGACCTACCACCCAGTAGGTTCCGTGCGTGATAAAGTCAAGCGGCATTGCAGAGTTTAGCACACCGCCTGCGCCTGCAGAGAAGAATAATGCGATTCCACCGATTGCAAATTTCATTGGAGCTGAAAATCTGATCCTACCTCCCCACATTGTTGCAAGGAAGTTAAAGACATGCATTCCTGATGCTGGAACTGCTGCCAGAGTACCAATCATGAATACCACCTTGGTTGTAAAGTCCATTCCAGTTGAATACATGTGATGGCCCCAAGATGCAAAACCTATGATACCAAGCATTACAAATGCAAATACGCCAGAGGCCTGGCTGTATAACGGTTTTCTTGAAAATCGTGGAATAATTTCATACATCATTCCGATTGCCGGCAACAAAAAGATGTATACCTCCGGATGGAATGTGAACCAGAACAGGTGTAGATATGCAATTGGATCTCCGCCAGCAAATGGATTGAAGAATCCAGAGAGTCCGAGTCTGTCTGTCAGCATCATGATAAGTGCTGCCGCATAGGTTGGCATTGCAACAATTGTCATCAGAGAAACCGTAAGCATTGACCATGCAAACAATGGAACTCTTCTTAGTGGAAGGTCAGGGTGCTTGCACTTGAGAATTGTAACAACGAAATTAATCGATGAAAGTATGGATGATATACCAAGAATCTTCATGCCAAAGATGAACATATCTGCCGCAGGTCCTGGTGCTCTGATGATAGAGTATGGAGCATAAGAGACCCAGGTGGTATCTGCAAATCCAAGCCAGAGCAGTGCAGCGCCTACCGGATTCATCCAGAATGCGATTGCGTTTAATTTTGGATAAGCCATATCTTTGTACCTGACCATGATTGGAACCAAGATGTTGCCAATACCGTTTGCAACTGGAAGAGCAAACAGGAAGAGCATCGTAAGACCGTGAACCGTAAATATTCTGTTATATGTAGCCGAGTCAGATACTAGTACGCCTTGGCCTGGGAAGAATAGGTGGGTTCTGATTATCATTGCTAAGACTCCTCCCATGAACAAAAATGTAATGCCAAATACAAGATAGAGATAGCCTACATCAGTATGATGCGTCGAGAACATTATCTGCCATACTGGACGTGGCTTTTGGAGTTCTAGTACCATATCGCTACCTCAACTATCTCTGATATACATAAAATGTTTTTGATTATTTTCAAGTTCCGTTATCCTCCACTATAAGAGAGCCTCTCATATTATAGTGCAATAGACCACAATATTCTCTACACTGGATAGGATAAGTTCCCACTTGATCTGGCGCAAACCAAGCATGATTTGTGTGTCCAGGGACAGCGTCTTCGAAGACCACCCAGTCCGGAATATTAAACGAGTGCATGACATCCCTTGATGTGATCTCAAAGAGATATGCATGTCCTTTTTGTACGTGCAGAGTGCTTACCTCCTTTGTGCCGTCTGCATGCTCAAAGCTCCAGTACCACTGCTGGCCTGTGACCTTTATCACCTCGGCGTTTGCTGGAACATCCTCTACTTCTTTTTGTACTATCCAAGAATCTACACCTACATAACACAAGATCGCAATTACTACACCGACAAAGACCCACTCGGCTGTATCGTGACCCACCTAGTGTCCCTCCTCTTCATAACTGCCAGCTGTCGGATCATCAAGATGCTCCCATCTGGTAGGGGCCTTGTTCTTTGGGTTTGATTCTCGAAATCTCCAGACAAGCCAGATCATTGTACCTGATACTATTGCTCCGACTGTAAATGCGGCAGTGGTCATTCTAAAGAACTCGTTCCACACCTCTGCCCTTAGGTTGATGTACTGTTTTGCCGTGGTTTGCTGTGCAAGCTGGGCATGGGCAAAGTTGATCTGTGGAATAAGAGCCAAGGCAACTAATGTTATAATTGAAATAGCAATGAGAGTTTTCATTTGCTGATTTGACGTGCACTCCACTTTCTATTTAAGCGTTGTGAAGATTGCCAGAGATCGATGGTCATTTTTTAGATTTTTCGGTTTGCAAGACAGCTTTGATCTTGGATTTAGCAATTGCTTGCATATTACATCAGGGTATGGATCTATTAAGGGATAGGCGGTATTGTTCAAACCTGCCCCTGAGTAAAACTTGGATAAACACAATATTCTTTGATTTGTCAAACAGCCTTTGTTTCACTCTAGTAGCTATTTGTCCATTTGATATGCAAATACCATAGCAACTATGTAATGAGTGGCTTGTTGCAGTTGGTTGTGACTCTAAATTAGATATGAATCGGTACAGAATTTATTCTACAACTTGCGTTGTCTTTTGTTTTACAAAAAGGAAAAAGGGGAAAGTTAGATTGTTTGTTTGGTATTTCTAGTCTACTGTACTGTTA
>JASHOW010000043.1 GCA_030038445.1 Nitrosopumilaceae archaeon | reverse complement strand
TGAACTTTCAATCCTATCATAGTTCGATTCAAACTGGAGCGTGCAGCAATATAACAATACAAACGATTGGCTTTCAATCCTATCATAGTTCGATTCAAACTGCAAGCCCTGAAATGATAAGTATGTAGGAAGCTTGCTTTCAATCCTATCATAGTTCGATTCAAACAATTAAATTTCCCTTTGGATGACTGTTGCGTAACTCTCTTTCAATCCTATCATAGTTCGATTCAAACCTAGTGGATTGAGATCTTCTGATAATATTTGAATCACTTTCAATCCTATCATAGTTCGATTCAAACCCCCCGTTTTT
The DNA here is from genome assembly GCA_030038445.1 of Nitrosopumilaceae archaeon. Taxonomy (GTDB): domain Archaea; phylum Thermoproteota; class Nitrososphaeria; order Nitrososphaerales; family Nitrosopumilaceae; genus Nitrosotalea. Next base: position 4,679 of record JASHOW010000043.1, on the reverse strand, counting down.
TCAACGGATTTATGCATGCTTTAATCAACAACCTCTTTTAGTTTTTCGCCAGCCTCTGATAGTGCAGTTTACTTATAAAAGCGGCTTTTTTCTAAGCGTCTAATGCATCACAGTTAATAATCTAGTCAGCAATTTATCACCCATCATTCTATAGTTTTTTTATAACATATTGCGGAATTGGAAGCGTTCACAGACGCAGACCTGACCCATACTGGCTCTGAGATTAACTATTACTTTGTATGCAAAAGAAAACTTTGGCTTTTTTCTCACAACATAGAATTAGAATCTGACTCTGATCTTGTACTTCAAGGAAAACTCTTGCATGAACACAGCTACAAAAGGAAACTAAAAGAGATCGCAATTGACAAGATAAAGATTGATTTTATTGAGAAAACAAATGAAGTGCATGAAATAAAACGTTCAAGAAAAGTAGAGGATGCACATCTCTACCAATTATTATACTATTTATATTATCTTAAGAAACATTCAGGACTTGACACAAAAGGAGTACTCAATTATCCGCTGCTCAAAAAAACTGTAAAGGTGGAGCTAACCCCCCAAAAAGAAAGAAAGCTGCAACAGATAATTCATGAAATAAACCAGATAACAAAGCTTACCAAGCCCCCAGAAGCAAAATGGATACCATATTGTAAAAGTTGTGCATATAGTGAGATGTGCTGGGGATGAAAGATTACTATGTATTTCAAAGTGGAAGATTGCGTAGAAGCGAGAACACTATCAAGCTAGAATCTGTAACTGGTGAGAAAAAATCTCTCCCCCTGCACAATATCTATTCCATACATCTATTCGGAGAAACCGATCTTAACACAAAAGTGATTGTATTTTTAAACCAGCATGGGATTCCACTACATTTTTACAATTACTATGGATACTATTCTGGAAGTTTCTATCCAAGAGAAAAATTACTTTCCGGGTTTCTTATCGTAAAACAAGTACAGCATTACCTTGATTCGTATAAAAGATTGGAAGTTGCAAAAGAGTTTGTAAGAACGTCAATACACAACATTCTCTTGAATTTACAACAATACAACAAACGAGGAAAAGACATGAACCAATTTATCTCCAAGATTAAAGATGAATCTGATACCATTGAGCGGGTAACCAATATTGCAGAACTTATGGGAGTTGAGGGCAGATCTAGGCAAGTATACTTTTCTTCATTTGATTCATTTTTAAGAAAAGGATTCGAGTTTGAAAAAAGAACCAAGCTTCCACCTCAGAACATGCTCAATAGCCTGATATCATTTGGAAATTCTCTGCTTTATTCCACTGTTCTCACAGAGATTTATCATACACAGCTTACGCCTACCGTAAGTTATCTACATGAACCGGGAGAGAGAAGGTATTCCCTTTCTCTTGATATAAGTGAGGTTTTCAAACCTGTCATAGTAGACAGAGTTATCTTCAATCTAGTCAATAACAGAATCATAAAACCAGAGCACTTTGATAACAAACTAAATGCAAGTTTTCTAAACGAGCAAGGAAGAAAGATCTTTGTGTCCGAATACAAGAAGAAGCTTGAAACTACGATTCGTAATAATACCCTGAAGAGAAACATCAGCTATCAACGTCTTATAAGAATAGAATGTTTTAAGCTAGTCAAACATATACTTGGTGAGAAAACCTACAAGGGATTTCGGAGCAAGTGAATGTACGTCATTGTAGTGTATGATATAGAAGTAGAAAGGATTGATGCAGTTAGGCAGACACTAAAGCAATACCTGACGTGGATACAAAACTCTGCATTTGAAGGTGAGATAACAGAAGGGCACCTTGAAGAATTACGATTAAGACTAGCTGAAATAATAGAGAAAGAAAAGGATTCCATCATAGTTTATTCTGCAAATAACCCATCTTGGATGAAAAAGAGGGTCTGGGGCAAGGAGAAGAACATGACCACAAATATTTTGTAGATTTATTTAGTTAAAAAGCATATACACAAATACATATTGCATTCAAAAATCTAGCTATGATAGGCCTGATCTTTTCTTTTACATACTATGATATAATTATCCTTCAAACAGATGATATTTCATGCGTGAAAAGATATCAAAGAAAAGAAATCTGAATACAAAAAGATCAAATAGTATACAAAGAAATAAAATGTAATGGAGACATTCAAGGAATCCAACTTTTCTTCTATCTCTCCTGAGGCTCTCCTGGGTCGCCCACTAAATGATATAGAAACAAAATTTGCCCCTAAAGTACTTTACATTCAAGGTTCTATGAAAATTCCGTTGCCAAGACCAAGAGTATCAATAATCGGTTCAAGAAAAGCGTCACTAAATGGCTTGAAAGTAGCTCAGACAATTGCGCAAACCCTAATAGAAAGACGAGCTGTAATTGTTAGCGGCCTTGCAGATGGAATCGATACATCTGCTCATCAAACTGCTATCAAGTTTGGAGGTAAAACTATTGCTGTTCTGGGAACCCCCTTAAACAAGGTTTATCCGAAAAAAAATTTTCAACTTCAACAAGAAATCATGCATAACCACCTTGCAATCTCACAATACCCAATAGGTCACCATACCAAGCCAAAAGATTTTGTATTACGAAATCGAACTATGGCACTAATATCTGACGCTACAGTAATTGTTGAGGCAGGAGAGACAAGTGGTTCGTTGCATCAAGGTTGGGAGGCAATCAGATTAGGTCGACCTTTGTTTATCTGGAAATCTATCGTTAAAAACATTCAATTGAGTTGGACTGAAAAGATGTTGCGATATGGTGCAATAGAACTTTCTGATCCGAAGGATTTGTTTGATTTTCTACCATCACATCTTGAAATGATCGATGTATTCCAATAAGAAAACACAATGCACCTTTCCATAATTGAGTTTTGTTCTCTACTTTCTTATGCTCCGTGGGGAAATTCTGATCTTCATTTACAATCAAAAACTGTGACAAGAAAGATCAAGGGCGACGAATACGTCTCGATATCAAATAAAATTCTGATGTCCGATTACATTGCAGATGGAATCAAGAAGAATATGAAAAACCTATTATTTGCAGATTACTTCAAAGTAAATCCAATTTTAGTTCCCATACCTACAAGTTCCTTGATTAAACCTAACAGTCTTTGGGTTCCGCAACGCATAGCTAAAGCACTAGTTCGAAAAGGCCTTGGTAAGACAGTTGTAGAGTGTGTCAAACGCGTTAAACCTTTGCCAAGGTCTTCAAAAAGTTTAGCCCAAGATAGACCAAAGGCTTTTGAACATTACGATTCAGTGGAAGTTAGCAAAATCCTCTCTGAACATAATGAAATTCTCTTGGTGGACGATGTAATAACACGCGGAGCCACATTGCTTGGCATCGCAAATAAACTAGCTGATGCTTTTCCTAATACACGAATTCGCGCTTTTGCTGCTATGCGAACAGTGTCAAATCCATCCGAATTTGTTAAGATTAATGACCCCCGTGTAGGAACTATTACTCTAATTGATAATGAGACATTTCGTGATCCATAGAAAAAATGTCGATTTTTAAGGATTGAAGACTAAATAGTAGATGGAAAAGATAAAGAACAACAAAAACTTGGTTGTACACTGCTACCAAAACAGTAAAGTGATTACAGCCCGAAAAATATCTCTAAAAGCATTTAAGGATAATAAAATCAGGTATTACTAATTTGAAACTAGTTCTAAAGTTTGGTGGAACGTCAATTGGCTCTGTTGTAAACATTAGAAATGTTGCCAATTTGATAAAGTCACTTTCAAAGGAGCACAAGGTAATACCTATCTTTTCAGCAATTAGCGGAGTTACAGATGATCTAATCAGAATAACAAATCACATTAAAGACAGAAACGCAGAGGCAGCCAACTCCTTGGCAAAAAAGATCATCAAAATGCATATGGACATTTCCAATCAATGCGTAAAAAACCCCAAAGTCAGAAAAGAACTAGTAAATAAAATGAAGACTGATCTTGATGAACTTGAAGAATTACTACACGGAATGCTGCTTATAGGGGAAGTGACACCAAAATCTTCTGACTATCTAATCTCCTTTGGGGAAAGACTGTCAGTTAATCTGGTTGCCTTTGCGTTAAATGACATAGGAATCAAGGCAACGCCCTTGCCAGGAAAGGATGTTGGAATTGTAACCGACTCTAACTTTGGTGAGGCAAAACCATTAATGGACACCACAAGGCTGCATGTCTCCCATAAAATTGATGATCTTTCACAGAAGAAAATAATGCCCGTGATAGGGGGCTTTGCCGGTGCAGATCAGCATGGCAACATCACTACATTTGGAAGAGGCGGTTCTGATTATACCGCAACAATAATTGCATCAAGCATAAAAGCAGACGAGGTATGGCTGATGAGTGATGTAGATGGGCTAATGACAACAGATCCAAAGATTGTAAAAAATGCCAAACTCATCAAGGAAGTATCGTATATTGAAGCAATGGAAATGGCTCTTTTTGGAGCAAAACAGATCCACCCACGAGCCCTTGAGCCGCTAGTTACAAAAAAAATTCCGTTACGAATAAGAAATACATTTAACATGAAAAATTCTGGAACCCTTGTAACCGCAGATCCACAACCTGATACCCAAAAGACGGTCAAATGTGTTAGCGCAATAAGACATACGGGACTAATCGATGTAAGGGGAGGAAGCATGGTAGGCGCTCCAGGAACTGCGGCCACAATATTCTCTA
>JASHOW010000042.1 GCA_030038445.1 Nitrosopumilaceae archaeon | reverse complement strand
TCCTCGTATTAGTTTGCGTACTCGCTGGCCAATCTCGGCATCTTTCAGGCCAACACCTTGCGACAAAAGTATGTACTTGCGGGCCCCTCCATGTATATCAGGGCGCAATGGAACTCCAGACTTGTCGCTACCCCCTGTAATCTTTAGTTTTCCAGGCTCGCCTATTAATGCCGCATCAAGCTCAGAGCCTACCTGTAATCCTAGAAATGGACTTGCCTCTTTCTCTTTGACCTCTTTTGAGATTGTCCTTCCTTTCTTGTCTGATATGTTTAGCTTGAATGTAGCCAAGTAGTGAAAAAAGTTTTTTTACTATTAATTAAGGTTCTGCTCTCTGTTCTGAAGTCTTGTTGCCTGATTTGTCAGCCAAGAGGTAATCAGACCCATAATTTCATACCTTAAATCTTTTAAAATTTGTAATCCTATTCTAGTGTATTGAAAGATGAGATCAAGTGTCCTCGATGTGAAACTAAAATGACTGCAATGCAGGCATGCCACATGATATGCACAAATTGCGGGGCACACCTTGACTGCTCTGACAAGGGCTCATTTTGGTAACTAAAATCCAGGCCTGTCAAACTGAAAGTTGTCTACCATTGCACCAACTCTCTGTTTCATTATATTTAGATAGTCTTCATATTTTGCCTCAAACCCACAATGCGGGCACTTGACAGTGGTTACATCATCGTCAAGAATTGCAACCTTTTCACAGTCCGGGCATTTTGCGTCCATGATTGTCATATCATGATTAAACTATATAATGTTAAAGACCAGAGTCTGGACAAGCGGAGTTAGTCCAGCCCGGCACGACGTCAGCTTCCCAAGCTGAAGGCCGCGGGTTCAAATCCCGCACTCCGCATCTACTTTAGTATATCCAAAACCTTTGCAAATTCTGCGTCGCTCATCTTTGGCCTTTTTGTAAACATACTGTGAACAGGCCCCGCACCATCTTCTTTACTTCTTGGAATTACGTGTACATGAACATGCTGTACCTCTTGTCCACTTTCTTTGCCGTTGTGAACTGCTACAAGTGAAGAAGGCCCAAGCCGCTCTACTCTTTCTGCCATTATTCGTACAGTTTCAAAGAGATCTGCATTGTCTTGCTGTGTCATCTCCTGGATCTTTACACAGTGAGTCTTTGGTATTACAAGTACATGTCCCTTTACCAACGGAAATGCATCAAGAAACGCAAGTGATCTTACAGTTTCCAGTACTTTTCGTGACGGGATGCTTCCAGATACTATTTTACAGAATATACAGTCCAACTACAATCGTCTTGGAAAAAAGGCTGTTAAATCCTTTTACGGTTATCCCAGTTCTGCTATTGCCTGAGATATTGATGTCTTGTCATGTGCATCAGGCATCTGGTCCAGATATTTTTGCAGATCCTCCTTTGCCTCAGATCTCTTGTTCTGCTCCAGTCTTGCAACCCCCCTGTTCTTGTAGATTGGCACAAACCTGTATGGATTTATCTGGATTGCAAAGGTATAGTATTCTTCGGCGCTTGGATAGTCCTTTGCTTTCAGATAATAGTTGCCAAGCCCCCTGTATGCAAGATAGCATTGCGGATTTAGCTCTATGCTTTTCTTGTAGTGTTGTACGGCATCTTGCAAGTTGAGGTCATTTAGTATTCCAGCATAAAGACAAGATGCAGTAGAGTTTGACGGGTTTAGCTCAAGTGCCTTTTTTAGCAATGCAACAGCTTCATCGGTCTTTCCCTGCAATCGCAACTTTTCTGCATCAAAGCACATCCTGTTGGATCTTGTCCTATTGTCACTTGCAATCTTTGCCTCTGACATTATGTCAGGAGGAACAAGAAGTAATGTCAACCTGTCGTCTTCGTGCCATTGTTTGTCAAATGTCTGGTCTGGAATTGCGCCAATCTTGTCAGGCTCCGGGATATAGTGAAGGATTGTTTTTTCCATCTCGTCATATCCAATGACCAAGGATGCGTGCTGCACCACATCCTTTATGCCAGGCAGTATTACAATGGGTGGCACTCCCATATCGATGAATCTTTGCAGTTCTTTTAGTGAAGAGTTTAGAATCATGCTTGCAAGGCCGTGCCTTTCAGCAAGCTCAACTCCCTCTATCAGTATGGTTCCCTTTACACCTGGATATCTCTTGGCAATATCTTTGGCTTCTGCCAAGGGAAGGTCTACTCCCCAATATTTTGATACTGCACTGATGACCAGTGGCAGGCAGATGTTCTCTTCCTGAACTATTGGTACGTCAAGCGAGTGTGCCGACTCCATAAGACAGAAACCTTGCACGAGAGTTATTAATTCTATTTCTGATACAGGGAGGTTGGGGCATTTTTATTTAATGGACGTGAAATTTTTTAGCAACATCTTTCCATCGCTGCTCATCTCTGGATGAAATTGAGTTCCAAAAATGTTTTGGTCTTGGTACTGGAAGATTTCAAACTGGCAGGCATCTGAGCTTGCTATCCTGTCAAAGTGCATATCCAGCGTTGCAACCTTATAGGAATGGCTCTCAAAGACCTGAAGATTTTTTCCGCACAGTAGATTGTCTTGTATTACGCAAGCCTCGTAAATGCCGTGGCGTGGCCTGTCCATTTTTTTTATAGTTCCCCCCAGTGTAATTGCAAGAATCTCTGCACCATAGCATATTCCAAGAAGAGGCTTTTTCTTGGCAAGGGCATATCTTATCAATTTGGAGTTTACTGCATTCATCATAGGATCATTTTGTCTTCTTCCTGACAGGATGAACGAAGACGAGTTCTCAATGTCTGACTCTGTTATCTTGTCAAACAAGACGCGCTTGTGGTCAGTCCTTATCTCTCTTAGGCAATCTATTATGGAATCAGTGTAGACAGAGCCATTGTCTACAACCAGCAGCAACTATCCTACCCCTATCGATATATAGTGCAGCTCTGGCACGCTATTGGCAACCACGATAGCGCCTAGGTTTATCGTGTCGTTTTCTTGCCAGAAGAGTACTGTATTGCCATTGGGCTGGATAAAGTTCTTGACAAAGTTTGCGATCATTGCTTTTGTGTTATCAATATCAGACTGTTCTTGGAACGAGACCTGGCCTTCTTGGAAGGTAACAGGCAGCTGTATGGTTGTCGGAGTTACTATTGTAATCTTGTCGTCTTGAAGTATTGTCTTGATTGCATTGATTCTTGAGGTTTCGTCAAGTGCTAGTGTACTGGTTACATTTGATGATGTGGTAACGCCGCTAAGCTTTGCAAGGTATGCGGCAAATGCCTCTTGTGGAGTATTTCCTAGCCCTACAAAGTACTCACCGTCAAACGCAGCCCCAACGGCTGCAATTGTTGCAATTTGAGATACAACCCCTCCTGAACCTGCGGTATATACAGGAATAAAGTAGACATCATGGTCTCCCACTCTGTACAGAATGTTGTCTCCAATTCTTGGGTTTTGAAGTAGGGTCCTAAGCTGCCTAAAATCCGAGTCCTTGTCAAGCGCCTCGCTTACAGAGGACGGCCCAAGGAGTTTTGTCGTGGAATCAAGCGGAACTTGGTAGAACTGCATATTTCCAAGATTTGGCACGTCATTTTGTACTGTCATAAATCCTGCCAAGTTTCTTCCTGCAGAGCCTCTGAGTTCTAGCGAGAGTAGACCAAGATATGTTGTGTTGTTAAATCCTGGAGGTTTTGCTTCCACATAATAGGTGTCAACGCCATCTGGAACCTCGTAAAAGTCATTTGCCTGTATGAATGTCGAGGGGTCTGTAACATGATAAACGTTGAACATGTCTACTTTCCAATCAAATAGCTCCTCTGGATACCTAAGTTGCTTGTTAAGCCATGATGGAGTATTTATGAAGTTGCCCTTGTATTGGCTGTAGAACATGTTTGTAAAAAAGTCATTGCCTGTCTTTATCAGCGTAACATTTCCATTGTAAACATCAATCAGTGCATATCCCACCAGCCTGATATACGGATTGCTGACAGACCAAGGTACGTTTTTTGTGTCAAACCCTACTATCAACGGCATGAGCCAGTAGGTCTTGCTTCCGTCAGTGACAGGAAGTACACTTACCTGCTTTCCAAACAGATCATACTGGAAATATGGATACAACAATGACATCCTATCATGTATGTCCCTGTACCTCATTATGTGAATTGGCTGCGTGGGATAAGACAAGAAGAAGTTTGGCTCAAAGAGTTGGCTTGCAGGAGGATACACATCAAGCCCGCCCGTACCGTTGTAGGTTGCGTTGTTTAGCTCAGATGTCACCGTTCTTCCCACAGGATATGCAGCCCAAGTATCTGAGAATAGCCCACCTTCTCCATAGTACATCACTCTTTGCTTGAAGAACAGGCTGCTATCAACGATGGTTCCATTGTGGGCATCAAGTGTAAGAAATCCGTTATCTACATGTGTATATACAAAGTGCTGGTTGTACCACACGTTTTCTGCACTAACCGAGTCTGGAAGAATAGGCTTCATGGATGCTGTCCAGTATAATGTATCATTGAATCTTAGGATATCATTGTCTTCAAAATCTACATATGGTATGAGTCCTATCTCAGGCTTTAATTTTGCAAATGCCGCATCCCAGTCCCATACTCTGACTTTGTTTAGTACGTCATTATTTGCCGCAACATAGTCTGCTATCTGGTCAGGTGGAACAGGAGAGATCTTAACATTATGCGGTACAACAGATATCTGGTCTAGCTGGCCCAAGTACCTGTTTACTCCAATCTGTTGTGCTTTGTATGGTCCAAGATACTCTATCTTTCTTGCGTCAGCGATGCTGTTGTTGATGGTCATTATCGAGCCCGCTATTATTCCTATTACTACCAGTGTCAGTATGCGGATATAGATATCGCGTTTTGATGGATGAATGATTACTCTGGCCTTGAATTTGTCCATGAAATAAAACGCAACTAGCGCAAAGCCTGCTGCAAATGTTCCCGCAATCTGGTATTTTGTGTTATAGTCTATCTGGTCTGTAAAGAACATGTTGATTGCAGCCCATATTACCCCTACTCCGATTATTCCCTCGATTGTCGATATGTAATCAAGATACTTTGGCTTGCCTTTTGACGCGTCCTGAATATAGTTTACAATTATCCTTACAATGTTGTGTAGTCCGACATATAGCACAAGCCTCAGGCCAATAACGGCAAGCAATGGCGGTACCAGTATTGTTAGTGCCGGAATCATTGGCACTACTTGGTTTATTGCATAGGTTGGATCTGATGGGGTGGGGTTAAACGGAAGTGAAAAGATATTCCAAAGGCTTTGAATTCCGAGGTCATTTCCTTGTAAGAGATAGATCAGCGCAAAGCCAAAGATTAGATTGGTAAAGAATGCTCCAAAGAGCAAGACCTTTGTTATCTGCCAGATTATAAAGTTTGGAATGCTTAGTTTGTATTCCTTGAAGTTTGTGATGCTGTCTGCCGAAGTATAATTTCCCTTTTTAAGAAATGTCAGTGCTACATGAAGGGAATACCAAGAGATCGAAGATCGGTTCTTGATATTTACTCTAATTAGTGCTATTGCTGATAAAACAAGTGCGGATACAAGCGAGAAATAGAGCGGTTTTGTAAAGAGGGTACCGAACTCTTCAAAGTTCATGTACAAGATGACAGCTTGGTTGCTGCCCATCACAAAAATTACAATTGCAATTATGGCTGCGATTCCTATCTTGACGTACCTTCCGGCATCACGCGGAGGTGGGTTGGATTGTGTCGATGAACTATACAAAATTATGCTACCTTCTTGTGCTCCAAATTAATGTCTTACCTACCTTTCGGTTTCTTGGCAACTATTAATAAGTCAAGAGAGCTTTCTCAAACAGCATTAGCTAGTCCCTTGCATATCATGTAAACAGCGACATATTTTGGCACAGATGTTGTCTCATTGTGGTATGGGCCGTATCTCTTCTTCTTTAATCTGATTTGGACAGGGCAGTTGGCCGTAATGTTTACCTCTTCTTCTCCAAGAAGACATGCATCCAAAAAGGGATCAAATTCATCAAGGTTTTTGCACCTAATTTTTGCCAGGCCACTCTTGCTGTTAATGGAACCCTCAAGCCGAAAGATTCGGTGTATGTCCATCGTTACCTTGGGGTCTACCCTTGCACCTATTGTTTGTCGCATGGTATCCAGCTTTACCTGAAAGGCAGAGTATCCATCCGAGATGATTTGCCGAGAAACCTTTGGAGCCCTTGCCTTTGATCCAAACAGGCTTGTTGCTACCTTGCCCCTCCACCCAGGCTCCCCTATCTCTGGAAGTATGGACTTGGAGTTGTTCTGTCTTTTCATTCCAAAAGTTTCTGGAATGGCGCCACTAAACATGATATAGTCAACAAGGTCGGCCCTCTCCTGCGAGCCAAGTACCTGATAATCATTGTTTGTGACTCGGATATGGAATCCTTCATTTCCTGAAAAATATACATCAATCTCCTCATTTTTCACACCTAGATCATCTACAAGTATGCGCACAAGTTTGTTGACTTCTTTTTTAGACTCGCTTATGCAGTTCTTGCAGGCAACAGAGACAATCTCAGATTTGATGGAGCCACATTTTGCACATGTTGATTGTCTTCCTGCAGATATATCATGGCACGAGGAACACTTGGAAATAGAGTGATCATTTCTGCAGGGCAGTGCAAGATCTTTGGCATCTATATCAAAGATAAGGTCAGCACCCTTCCAGTCCTTTTCTGACATTGGCATGTTTGGAAAAGAGTAGTATGCATTTGAGCAATAGACATCAGATGGAATCTCCTTCATTAGAAGCAAGTGTAGATCTTTGTTATCTTTTATTGCAATGTGTCTTATCATGCCGCCATTAATTTTTTGGTACCCAAACTCCCTCTGGGTTGGCTTTGGGGGAGCGTTTATCAGCTCAAAGTGATTAAAATAATATTCTTTGATTGCATTTTCTACAAGTGATACATCTTTTTCAAGCATTAGTTTTTCCTC
>JASHOW010000041.1 GCA_030038445.1 Nitrosopumilaceae archaeon | reverse complement strand
TTATTGCAATACGAAAAATCTGCAAAGAATCGTATTCAGAAAAAGATTTCAAAGAGGCAGTAAACAACTTGGCAAACCTAGCACATGAAATGGGAAGCATATGCAAACTAGAAAAACAAAATCTACCCTTTGATATTGTATATCAGGATCCATTTGGAGCCAAAGTAGGGATAGTCATAGTTACAAACTCAAATAACGCTGAAAATCTAGACCAAATCTCGAATATGTCAAAGTCGGCCATTGTAGATAAATTGATAGTTTTGACTAGTAAAAAGATTCCAAGTCCTTACAACGCAACAGTAGTAAATGTAGACAAGTCAAAGGCAATTGATCTTCTTTACTTTAACAGCAAATATAACGACAAAAAAATTGCTGAATCAGATAACGAAAGAGCCGGAATGCTGGCAAAAACTCTCTGTATAATCTAGTTCTAGTATATATTTTTAAAATAAGACAAACAAGTCTCTAACAAATGCCAGAAAGCGAATTAGAGAAACTCATGTCTGAACGGCATAAGGCTATAGGACTTTATGATCTTGAAGGCAAAAAGGTACCATGTATCATAATGGAAGAAAAGAGATTTGATGAAATAATGAGAGTTGTTGCTGGAAAACCTGTATCGGTTGATACCAATCTTAACATACTACAGGATGGCTTGGGCCATGTCTTTGTCAAGATGACACTAAATTTTTCGCAGGGTATTGATGAAAAAATATTGTTATACGCAAATGAATCCATTGAATTCTTTGAAGCTTTGAGCGAGACATCCATGTTAGCCCTGTCATCACCACATTCAGAATATGGAAATTCTAATGTGTTTATGATACAGCTTCCCAAGCCGGAAAGAACAGCAAATGCATTAGAGATTATCAAAAAAGGACTTGAGATGTAAATGCGGTTGCCGGGATTTGAACCCGGGTCGCGGAATTGGCAATCCCGCATATTAACCAAGCTGTACTACAACCGCTTAACCGATTTAGAAATTTCTAGTCTATTAAAGGATACTGTTTGAAAACACAATTTTTAATATCCTAATACCAAGTAAGATTGTGAATTCTCAACTTAAAGAAAAAATTGATCAGAAAATAAAAGAAGTTACTACAAAATCAGATGAAATATTCAGGATAATAAATTCATTAGATCATCTCAGAACTCATTCAGATTCTTTTGCTTATGGCATAGCTGTAGGCAGATTATACAACTCATTTTATTATCAATGTAGAAGAATACTGAAACGGAACCCAACCGACGAAGAGTTTTCTGAATTTCTTGAAATGCTTGATAAGAAACAAAAAGAAATTCTAGATGCGCTACGATTTGACTGAGGATGGTTTTAGAGAAATTACCTTGACTGTTGGCGTTATAGGCAATTTTACTGCAGCATTATGCATGGCTTTTTTTGCCGTTTCAAGATGTTCTTTTTTGACAAACGCCTCCATGAGTATCTGTCCTCTGTTGATGCGGGCCGCCAGGCTAACAGCCTTCCCAAAGGCCCCCCTCATTCCTTCCTGAAGTCTGTCTGCACCTGCTGTTGCAATCATCTTGTTCTCTCTTAGCAATATGTGGGGATAGATTCTAAGACTTGAGAAATAGCCAGTTTCTCCTGCAACTTGTTCAATGGCTTTATTTGCAGCCAGCCTTGCTGACTCGATTGCCATATGCCTTACCTGCATCCTTTCATTAGAACACAGTTGAACGCAATAATCGTAATCAGCATCCCTCTTTCCTCCGGAAAACTTGGCAATTTTTATCTGAGGTTTACCCTTGATGAACTCTTTCCTAGTATATGGTTGACCATTGCCGGTTCGATAGTTTGCTCCGTGCATAAGAACACTTTTTCATACTTATTTTGCGCCCATATTTTAACCGTCAGATCACGTTCTGCCGTAAACTTGGCCTGATTATAACACTGCAATGTCTTTTTCTTCTCAAACTGTGTATGTTTTGCCATTCTAGAGGGCTTTGAGACCTAGTGACGAAGAGAATATGGACCACCTTACAAAAAATAATTCCTTAGAATGAATGGAAGTTGCAATTTGAAAATGATTCATCAGGTAAAAACTTGTAACAGAACTTTATATTGTGATCGGATACACCAAATTCCTAATGTCTGAGCTAGAATCCAAGGTGGAAGGTATACTAGTCAAAGATCATGTCTTGGTCTCAGACAAAAATATGCAACATAGCCTAGAACAAAAAGGATTCGGCGAGATCATAAAAAAGAAATTCTTTCTCAAACCATTTGAATCTTTATATCTTTTGTATATCGACAAGCTAAAACTTCTCAAGGGTAAACAATACGTAAATTTTGATCACCTCGTGGATGAATGTATAAAACAAGATGGAGAAGCTTTTACAAAGTTTTTGATTTACAGAGATCTGAGAACCAGAGGATATGTTGCAAAAGATGGTTTTGGTTTTGGTTCTGATTTTCGTGTTTATGAAAGAGGGCAATTTGGCGAAAAGGGAACCAAGTATATTGTATTTGGACTTACCGAAGGAAAAAGACAAAAGATTGGTATATTACAAAAACAGATAGAACAAATTGTTACAATGGGGAAAGAGCCAGTACTTGCCGTAATTGAGAGGCGAGGCGAAGTAATCTATTATAAAATCTCAAAGATTCAGTTTCATCAAAACAAAGATCAGCTTGGATACTCAAACATTGAATTCTAATTTTAAATACTATGAATAGATGTGCTATACTGTAGTGGAATTCAAAGAGATATACTGTTTTAATTGTAAGAAAAGCTTGGGCAGATATAGCGATAAATATTTTTCAGATCAGAAAATGGGTGAGATCATAAAGGCAAATCATTCTACTCATGTGTATGAAGGACATGAGATTGTGGTAAGGCGAATAACGGTTTAGTCAATTATAAAAATTATTGCCAGACTGAGTTTTCTTGTAGAGAACTATAGTAACCGTTTTATATCTAAATGTGATTTGACTGATCCGTGAGACGCTTATTTATTCTAGTTTTAGGTCTGGTCTTATCTGTCGGCACATTACAGCTAGCGCATGCAAGCAGTGACATAACTATATCAAATCCCACTCTGGTAGACTCGACGGGACAGCCGCTTGCAAGCTATAGCGTGGGACAACAAATCAGCGTTCAATCCACGTTGACTAATCAGGGAACTGCAAACCAAAACTTCACTTACATTGTACAAATAATAGATAGTTCAGGGGGAACAGATTATCTTCAGGGAACATCGGCATCAATGTTACCAAGTCAATCTTTTAACGCATCTCAAATGTGGATACCGCAGAATCCTGGAACCTATAATGTCCAAGTCTTTGTATGGAACAGTCTTGCTTCGGCAATTCCATTGACAAGCGTTATTGAAAAAACAATTACAGTACAAAGCTAGAAACATACACACAGGATCTGTTCTACATTTAGTGTTCTAGAATAGATTCTCCGTGCTATCTAATTAAAATGAGATTCTGATTCCATGGTATCAAGAATATGATTTTAGACAATTTCGCAAAAATTAACCAATAATACAAAGTTCACAATCGCAAGAGTTTTTGTCGTCTTCCTTGGCAAGACATTTTGAATGTTGTCCTGCTTGACATTGGACGCATATGGATTCAATGTTTTCTAGATCTGAGTACTTTTTTCCTCCGTCAAATCCAAATCCTCCATCCTTTGGACCTACCATGCATACCATATCGTGCCCGGGTATTTTAGATCTTGTAAGATTTCAAACAGATTTTGGTTTTTTGCTGGATGGATTTAATAAAATATGCTCCCGCCGGGATTTGAACCCGGGATCACTGCCTTGAGAGGGCAGTATGCTTAGCCGGACTACACCACAGGAGCTAATCTTAAAGCCTAAAGAATAGCAATTTAAAGGCTAGCTTAATTGACGCAACTTTGAAGAATTACAAATTGCAACATTTGAACAAAAAATAACTATTGCTACAACAAGAAAAATTCTTTTGACATCAGGTTTTGTCGTGTATTAGGTCTGCCCACATCTTTCTTTTTTCTAATGGTATGTCTTGTTGTATTCCTTCTGATTCCTCTTTTATCAACTGTAGCGCTAGATCTGCCTCTTTTTGTAGGTCCTTTGTGGTATTTTTTGAAAATATGTTAAGTACGCTTGATAGAGTATAGTTCATCTGGATCTCAAGAATGGTTGTATTTCCACGTGTTGAAAGCAGGATATCTTTTACGCCCATAATTGGTCCCTTGAGCCACTTTATGTGTATGCCTTCTTTTGGAAATAAGATTATTCTCTGCTGGCATTTGTTATCGCCGTTTAGAAATACATCACGCATAATGACATTCTGCTCTTTTGATATGTTTCTGAGACGCGTTATTCCTCTCCAATATGCAGGATCATTATCAATTTTTGATATTATTTTCCATACTTTTTCTCGCGATGCATTGATCTGTATCTTTGTATTGATTTCATTCATGAGATAAAATTGTGAATTTGGAATAAATGTATAGAGTATACAATGTAATACAAATCATGATTTGGTGGTCATGTATTGAAATTAAATGTACGTCAACTACTGTCTGCTATTTTAACTGTTGAAAAATGGTAAAATTTAGGAATTGATCTTGATTATGCCGTTTTCTATCATGTATTGAAGTCCTTGAACAAATTGATCATCACCAATCTGTCCACTGGCCCACCAGCCTGCATTGTTCTTTATCCATGCTGGAATCTGTTGTGTTCCTGCCGTTGCATTTGAGCCTGATTGTACTGGTATCTGGATTATTCCATTTTGTATCATGTATTGTATGCCTTGAACAAATTGATCATCACCAATCTGTCCCTGTGACCACCATTTGGCATTGTTCTTTATCCATGCTGGAATAACCGTAGACTGTGTTGTATTGGCGGAACTGGTAGCGGTTGTACTAGGTTGTGTTCCGCTGTTGGTTCCTGTTGTGTTTCCTCCAAAGGGTGGCAAGGTATTGACTGTAAAGTTTACCAAGCCAGCTATACTTGTGTCAGGTGCTGATCCCTGTGGACCAGTACCTAGCGCCGCAATTACAAAATTAGTTACTGGCGTAGTTCCCTTCAAAATTATAGTTAAATCATCATCTCCTACTGGCGCAAACAATGAATCTCTGCCACTATCCTGTGCAATAGAATCTATCTGATTTCCCTGATTATCTACAGTATAGATATTGTATTGAACATTTGAATATTTTTGAGTCTGGTCAAATACCTTCTCAAATGATAACCTAAATTCCATGGGGCATCCCAAGTGTGGTGTGGAAGGACTGAAACGATAAAAGATTATCATGGAATTAGAATCTGTTGTCGCAGTAGCTTGGGTAGCATCATTTACCATGTCTGATGCAGGACAGTTGGGATTTGATCCACCAAGTCCCGTACTGGTGACATTAAGAAAAGATGGCTCAGTCGGGCTGTTTCCCTGTTGGATTAATTGCAAGGTATAGTCAGGAGGAGGTGTGCCGCTTGTAACATCGGTGTATACAATTGCTTTTACTGGGAAAGCCAGATTTGGCGCAACCCAAATCATATTGTCTACATCCTTGTGCCACCCAATTATCCACGTGTTAAATGTTCCAGCGGGGACCGTTACTGATTGTTGTCCCATTGATGCTACTGTCTGTCCTCCTACAGAGCCAGTTCTTCCCCATGCAGGGGATCCTAGATCTTGTGCACTGATTTTTGTGGAAAATGCATCAAGCCAAGCTAATGTATTCTTGTATACACTAGAGTAATCAGAAATATTTGGATCAGAATATATCGGATCTGGCGTCACTGTACCAATTGTGACTATTCCTTTCTGAACTGTGGAGCCATCAATTGCCAGCATTTCTAAATTCAAACCTGTACCATCACTTGTCTGGTTCTTGACCCAGAAATCAATCTCAAGTGGATCGCAGTTATGCCAGTCTGTCCAACATACATTATATCTGTAATAATCTCCTTGTTTGAGTCCCTCTCCAGGATACCATGTAACTGCAAATGCATTAGGTACTGCAGCTAAAGCTCCTATCATAATTACTGATGCTGCCACAGTCACTAGTAAGAAAGATCCACTCTTCATGTCCTGTTACTTTGATATGTTTCTGAGGAATTAATAAACCTCGTTAAACCATGTTAATGGTTACGGATCTCGCAGCTTGATATGATAATGGTACAACTATCGAACAGGAAGAAAAGAGTAGACAATTCCTATGTAATCTCCTTTATGATCTCTGCCATACCCTCTAGTATTAGTCAAATCCTATCGTGTATGAGAATTCTGTATATTGCGAGTCTACATGTGATGATTTCATGTTTGACGTCTAAAATCTATATTGAAAAACTAAAAAATAAAAGTCATAACAATTGTCCTTGGTGTAATATGCAAGCAATGTTTTTCGATTCAATTTATTTGTGAATTTTAACAGCTTGGATGCTTTATAGCAAAACCATGATTTGAAATCCTAGTGGATATAAAAAAAATCCCAGAACTTTTATCAATACATGAACATCCGGTAGGCCTTGGTGGGTGTAGAAATAGCAAAAACAATCTTGATTGCTGCGAATATAATGTCAGCGTCTTTGACGGCAAGATAGGAGAATCAATTCACAACCTTTCTGGGACCATGTTCAAACTACACCATTGCTCCTTGTCAGAATCTGACGCTTCAATTTTAATTCAGCTGGAAAATTTGACCATTCTTCATGATGAGCAGTGGAATCTACGTATGTTCCTGACAAAAATAAAGGAAAAGAAAGAAAAGATCTATAACTCTTACACTCAAAGCTGCCTTGTTGATGCGGGAATCTTTGCAAACAAAGCCAGAGAGGCAGTAAAAACTAACGAGCCTTTTGCCGCAGTATGGATAAAATGTGCTTCATATTTTCTCGCAGATGCATTGTTTTCAATCAATTCGGCACGGCCTAGTCCTACCCATATGCTGGAGATGATCAGAAATTTGAAAAAAAATGAGACTAATCAGACCTTCTCCATGATACATCAAACACTTGGCATAGAAAGGGCTTCCACCTCTGTTCTTGCAAGGATGATCAAGTCAACCATTGGGTTTTCTGACATGGTTGAAAATAATGATCATTCTAAGATCATCCAAAGAAAATATGATTATCTAATTGAAAACTCGTTACTGTCTGATTGTTATTTCTATCTGGGATATGTAAATAGGAACAATGTCATAAAAATTAAAAATCGAATTCATAAAAACCCCGAATATATCCACATACTGAAGGTGGCACTTGACATAGAAAGCGATCAGCTAATAATAGACAAGCAAGCAAATGCACTTTTACAAAGAATAAATGAACTTCTTGTGGATATAAAAGATAAAAATAACTCCTAATCTCTCTGAATTTTTAATAACCTTTAAAACCATGTAGGAGAACTCCCAGATATGACAGACGCAGCATGCGGATGTGAGTCAGCAACAGAAAATAGCGTAGAATGCGATTGCGCCATGCAAGGCGAATGCTATTGTGATGCTAATTGTTCATGCAAAGCATCAGTTTGTAAGGAACAGGTAGCCTCATTCAGATAGGTTTTTAGACCTTTTTTCTTTTATTTTTTAAAACTTCTACTTTTCATCTTCGTCCTTGATTCCCCATGTTTTCACAAGCTCCTTTTGAAACTTGTCTACCTGCTTTTCGTTTAGAGAATCCCCACAGTTCTTATGAGTTGGAACCACTACCATACCATCCAACTTGAACTCAACCTCATACATGTGAACTTTTTCACATTCGCACATGTGCGAAATACATATGGTTCCACTATATTTGCTTATTTGAAACCTTTAACTATGCGTCGACTAGGTTAGCTGGGTAAGTAGGATGGCAAGCAGGAAATATGTAATAGTTTTTGCTATTGTCATAGTGTCAGCCGCTGCAGGACTGGTATGGCCATATTTTGCAAATCTGCATATTAGCATGATGCCAAGCACAATAAGTACATGGCATATGGGAAAGGGCTCCCAATATGAACCCGAAATGGTGTATCAAGTATCTTTTAACAATACCAACTTCACAGCTGACATGAAGTTTTTACCCATGCAGGGACAAAATCAGAGCCTCTTTGTACAAATAAGACCTAGCGGAAATGACCAAACAATAAACCAGACAGTACAAATTGGCCTTCTCTACGATTATCCAAATGTATCTGGTAATGCAAAGCCATACTTTGACATTTTGGATCAGTCTGTGTTTTCTATGCGTGATTATGCAACTACTGATCAATATCTTGCAAAAGGCGCCACATGGGGAGATATCTACATAGGAGCAAACCATGAACAGCTCACTGTAACAGATGTTGGCACTATGCCTTTTGCATTTGGTTCGACAAACGCATATCTGTTATCTTATAGGGATGGAGCAAATGAAAACGAGGTCTGGATTGTGGATAATTTGCCATTGCCTGTAAAGGCCCAAGAGTACGATTTTAACGGCACATTGGATTATACTTTTGAATTGGTCTCGCTTAAAGCACCCTCGACCCCAGGCTTTAGCTGATAGCAATTAACCAAAAGCCAATTGCAAAACTCTGTTACATTTTCATCAAATTTACCCCAAACATGCAAAGATGACGGTAATATGTCCAGTCTTGAATTTTTTAATATTACTCTGACGCCTTCTTTTCCCTCATACATATATGCGTCCTGTACCTGAGATTCATCTAACATCTCAGCCGCTTTTAATTTTATCAAATCCCTAGCAATTGAAAATTTTTTGCTATTTCGTTGAAAAACTATTCCTATATTCTCTGTTCCATAAGACTCAAAATCCTCGATCTTCTCCCGCTGGGGAAAATTCAGCGAGATGCTAATGCCATATTTTTTTCCTATCTTTGATGCAATTTCATTTATCGTTGTAAATGCCATTGCTGGACTGTTTTTCGTAAGGATTCGTATTTGTGGCATGTTTGATACAAGTTCCATTCTCAGCTCTGAGGTAATTGAGGAAAAACTCACAACTACAACTTGAAAAATTTCTCCTATATTTATTGAGTTCACTTAATTACTGGATTCTTGCTGTTTACACATATGCTTCCTCTTGACAAGGATGGAGTTCCATATGACGAAGGTTCGGAAAAGGCTTCGAGTGTTGAAGATTATAAAGTAACATGCATACAATTCATCAAGGATATTAGCACAGATTATCTTGCATGGGTTGATTACTACAAGCTTCCTCAAGATGAGGACAAAAAAAGAAGAGACAGAATACATGCCATCGTGGAACGTACAAATGAATGGATCGCCAAAATTGCAACCACAATCAAGGCAGTTGATGTAGTGATGAATGACGGAATCCAAAAAATGGCAGAAAATACAGCGGGATATCCCTTCCAAATCGGGGTTTTTGTTAATAACATGTCTGGATATACACTTGCAAAGCCCGGAATGGTAGACATTAATGTCAAAGCAGCTGGAAGAGATGGTTCCAAAGTAAAACTAGGCTGGCACCAAAAAGAAAAACGATTTCTCATTAGCTCCACCAGTTCTATCTTAATTGATGAATCAAATATTACAGAACAAGAATTTGAAATGTTAGATCTGCACCTAACCTTGGATGCTCAAAAATGCATCCCAAGAGATGTCATATCATTTACTGTTATAATTGTTGAAACAAGAGATGGTCAAGAATATGAGCGGCGTGGGGTCAGCACTCTTATTCATCTAGGATGACTTCAAGCACTATCCTTGAATCCTCCGCACGTTTGTCAGGATATTTCATATGGGATATCTTTTTTGCCAGTTCTTCGTCTTTGACTAATGACGCATTGCCTGAAAAAGTTATGTTGTTTACCATTACTTTGACTAGGGTATTTGCAACTGCATTTTTGAGCCAATCGCTATTTGAGTTTCTTCTTGAAAAATAGAATCTATTGTTATAAAACACTGCTCGAAGCTCAACAGAATGTTCTTTTCCTGTCTTTCTGCCGGTGGTAGATAAAATGGCAACAAGAGGACCCTCCTTAAGCTTCATAGGTCGTCTTCTGTTTTAAAGAATTTAACCCATTGGATTGAAAACTCTGATATCTGATTGAATAAACTAATTCGGTGACCTGCTTGCATGGCAACAACAGTAGAACTTAATAGAAACCAAGTAAAGGCAGACGAATTCAAGGGAAAAAAGATCATTGACAGAGAAGGAATACAGTACGGAAAAGTAAAACACGTGCATATAAATTCAGATACACTAGAAGTAGTAGGAATCACAGTACACGAGGGGTTCAGCAAAGATTACTTCCTGTCACGAGATTATGTGGATAGATTTACTGAGGAATCAGTCCTGCTTTCCTCTGCACCTATAAGAACAGACGTACCAGTCGTTGACATTGATGGTAAAAAAGTTGGAAAGGTAAAACGACTACATATGAACAAAGACACAAACGAGCTGGACTCCATTGAGGTAACCGAGGGCCTTATTGGTTCAAGGATATTTCATACGTCTGAGATCTGGGGCGTTGGAGAAAAGATTATTCTCAGACTTACAAAAGATGAATACAAAAAACCTTGAAAATTACCTGTAGTTTTCTACAATAAGCATTTTTTCCCTAGCAATTTCTTACCTATTATTTCATCAAAATACATGTTGGACTTTTGCTCTACTACCTATAGCGTGACAATGTACTAACAGGGTTTACACTAAGATGCAGACAGGCATTAATTTATCATAGTTGACAAAAATTGCAATAATTCCTCACTTAGGAGATCTTCTTAATATTCTACAACTCCCTCATCGTTGAGGGCCAATCTTTCCCTAGTAGGTATTATGATACTTGTACTGTCAAGCATTATGGTAGAGTATGCATGGGCAGCTGACTCACCACCCTTTGTAACCCAGTGGGGTGGATTTGGGTTAGAGACCAATGGAAAGTTTTCGTACCCACAGGGTGTAGCTGTTGACCAATCGGGTAATGTCTATGTTACAGACTTGGGCAACAGGCGAGTTCAAGAATTTGATAACAATGGTAACTTTTCGTCCACATGGGGAATGAAAGGATCTGGTAATGGTACTTTCGAAGACCCTGAAGGAATTGCAGTAGGAGGAGGCGCTGTTTATGTTGTTGACAATCAATTAGATCTTGTTCAAAAATTTGATACGAGTGGACACTTTATCATGCAATGGGGAGGTAAGGGTAGCGGCAATGGGACATTTTTATCTCCTGAGGGAATTGCAGTAGATTATAACAATAATGTCTATGTTGTAGATACTGGAAATAGCCGAGTGGAAAAATTTAATGCCAATGGAACATTTTTACTCTCAATTGGAAGCAGCGGTCTTAACAATGGAGAGTTTCTCTCCCCCCACGGAGTAGCAGTTGACTCATTTGGAAATATCTATGTTACTGATACTGGAAACAACAGGGTAGAAAAATTTGATCAGGGCGGGACCTATCTTCAGTCATATGGTACAGGTGACGGTTTACAATCGCCAATTGGAATAGCCGTGGATAATTCTGGCGATATCTATATTGCAGATGACGGAAACAACAGAATTGTTGAATTACAAAGTAACGGAAATGTAGCAGCTTGGGGTAGTTCTGGCACAGGGCCAGATTTCTTCATGGAACCAAGAGATGTTGCACTTGATTCTATAGGAAATGTCTTTGTTGTAGATAGTGATAATCATAGAATACAAAAGTTTGGATCATCAGCATCACCACCACAAACACCATCATCATCTCAAACACAAACTGCTGATAACCAAACATCTCAAACACAAACCACACAAGCTACAACACAAACCACACAAACTACACAAAATACAACACAAACTACAGCACAAAATACAACTGCATTAATCACAGATCCAAACGAGAAAACAGATCCGCAGATTACTGCTCCACCTGACATGACTGTGGAAGCAACAGGAGCCTTAACCTCTGTTTCTATTGGTCAAGCCACTGCAACAGACGCAGTAAAAGTCGCTTCAATTACAAATAATGCGCCACAAAAATTCCCACTTGGAGTAACAATGGTTACATGGACTGCAATGAATGCTGGCGGAAATACAGCGGTAGCGGTTCAGAAAATAACTGTGGTAGATACCACTCCTCCTACACTTACCGCCCCGCCAAATGTAACTGTTCAAGCAACAAGTACTAATCACACTACGGTTAACCTAGGAGTTCCTTCTGCCTATGATGCAGTAGGGGTAGAATCTATTACAAATAATGCTCCCCCCTATTTTCCACTAGGACAAACAATAGTCACATGGAAGGCAGTTGATCCATCAGGCAATATGGCTACTGCAAATCAGACAGTTATAGTTCAGGATACTACACCGCCAACAATATCGGCTCCACGTAGTATGATAGTCAACGCAACAGGCACACTAACTCAAGTAAATATTGGTCAGGCTACTGCAACTGATAACATTGGAATTTCGTCGATAACTAACAATGCACCACAACAAGGATTTCCACTTGGCACTACAATAGTTACATGGACTGCAAAAGATGTGGGGGGAAACACAGTCAACACAACGCAAACTATAACCGTTGTAAATACCATTCCTCCAAAGCTTACCCCTCCATCCAATGTAACATTCCAAGCAACCTCGCTTGACAATAACACCGTGCCACTAGGCAATGCAACAGCTACCGACATCGAGCCAGTAACAATCACTAACAACGCATCAAAGGTATTCCCGTTAGGCAAGACTATAGTATTATGGACTGCCACAGACAAGTCGGGTAATACATCCAACGCAACTCAAATAATTAACGTAGTAGACACTACTGC